>NZ_JBSXNR010000029.1:0-82878 GCF_056857735.1 Flagellimonas sp. L-11 | reverse complement strand
GGAGAAGTTCAAGGACAGTGGCGGGCTACTGCGGAACCTGGTCATGTTGACGGTCCAGGATACCGGCACACGCCAAAGGTACCGTGAAATCGGCCTAAGGCATCAAATCTTAATATCAACGCAAACTTAAACTAGAGCCTTATTAAATATAAGTATTTGCCTTCAAACCTCATCTTAATTTAACATTTCAATAGGCAAGTAATTATTCCTTAAAAGTTGTTGTTTTCGAAAGTTGGTTTTCTCATTTTTGCGAAAACTTTAGCACATGCCTAGTATCTCGAAGAAAGGGACACAAATGCCCGCATCGCCCATCCGTAAATTGGTACCCTACGCAGAGGCTGCCAAAAAACGGGGAACCCAGGTAATACACCTTAATATTGGACAGCCCGACATCAAAACACCAAAGGTGGCTTTGGATGCCGTACGAAACCATACTATTGAGGTACTTGAATACAGCATGACACAGGGTTCCGAAGAATACCGTCAAAAAATTGCCGCTTATTATGACAATCGGGACATTTTTATTGATGCCGAAGATATTATTGTAACCACAGGAGGGTCGGAAGCATTATCGTTTACTATGGGGTCCATTATGGATAACGATGACGAAATCATTATACCCGAGCCATTTTATGCCAACTATAACGGTTTTGCCACTGCCGCAGGGGTTAAAGTAAAACCTATTGCTTCATCCATCGAAAACAACTTTGCCCTTCCCCCCATTTCCAAGTTTGAAGAGCTCATCTCCCCAAAAACAAAGGCCATCCTTATTTGTAACCCTGGGAATCCTACTGGATATCTTTATAGCAAAGAAGAAATAGAACAATTGGCCGATTTGGTCAAAAAACACAATCTTTTTTTAGTGGCAGATGAAGTGTACCGCGAATTCACCTACGACGGAAGGGAACATTACTCTATTCTTCAGGTTGATGGGCTGGAAGAACACGCCATTGTGGTAGACTCCGTTTCCAAGCGATACAGTATGTGCGGGGCACGGATCGGTTGTTTGATATCCAAAAACACCGAGGTAATAGCAACTGCAATGAAATTTGCCCAAGCAAGACTTTCCCCACCAACTTTTGCCCAAATTGCAAGTGAAGCAGCATTGGAAACCCCACAAGAATATTTTGATGATGTGATCGAGGAATATGTTTCCAGAAGAAATCTATTGATTACCGAACTCAACAAGTTGGAAGGTGTAAAAGTGGCCACTCCGCAAGGTGCTTTTTACTGCGTGGCAGAGCTCCCTATCGAAGATGCCGACCACTTTGCCCAATGGTTGCTGGAAAGTTTTGAGGTTGGTGGAAAAACCGTAATGGTAGCTCCCGCAGCAGGCTTTTATGCCACGCCAGGTTTGGGAAAAAATCAGATTAGAATTGCCTATGTGCTGGAAAAAGAGCAACTTGTAAGGGCTGTCCAAATTTTGGGCAAAGCCTTAACAGAGTACAACAACCAGTGAACATACAGGAAAACATATCCTTAAAAAACTACAACACCTTTGGTATTGATGTAAAAGCACGGTTTTTTGTTGAAATTACCGGACTGGTTCAACTCCAGAAAACATTGGAGCTCAAAGCGTACCCAAAAAAGTTTATTATAAGTGGCGGAAGCAATATGTTGCTCACCAAGGATATTGATGCCCTTGTGATGCACATTAACCTCAAGGGCATTACCGTTGTCGAGGAAGACGAAAACAGCGTGGAGGTGAAGGTAATGGCCGGTGAAAATTGGCATGAATTGGTAATGTGGAGCCTGAAACAGGATTATGGCGGACTCGAAAACCTTTCGTTGATCCCAGGGAACGTGGGTACTGCGCCCATCCAAAACATTGGTGCCTATGGTGTGGAAGTCAAAGATGTTTTTGTGAGCTGTGCCGCCATGGATGTCAAAACTGGGGAACTGGAAGGTTTTGACAAGGAAGCATGTAAGTTTGGTTACCGAGATTCCATCTTTAAAAACAAAGCAAAAGATAAATTCATTATTACTTCGGTAGTTTTAAGACTTACCAAGAAAGATCATGTGCTGCATACGGGGTATGGCTCCATTGAGAACGAACTGAAGAACAAAGGAATTGTGCATCCGACCATACAAGATATTTCCGATGCCGTAATCGCCATTCGAAAGAGCAAACTTCCCGACCCCAAGGAAATTGGAAACAGCGGTAGTTTTTTTAAAAACCCTATTATTTCTAAAAAAGCATTTGATAAATTCATTAAAAAGAACCCCAATGCACCTTTTTATGAAATGGACGAGAATCAATATAAAATTCCAGCCGGTTGGCTCATTGAGCAATGCGGGTTTAAGGGAAAACAGTTTGGCGATGCGGCAGTACACGATAAACAAGCCTTGGTCTTGGTGAATCACGGCAAAGCAACAGGCAAGGAAATACTTCAATTGGCCAAAAAAATTCAAGATGAAGTACAGAAAACCTTCAAAATAAAAATTCAGCCAGAGGTGAACATAATAAAATAACCCTCGCATTGAAGTCAATAACGAGGGTTATACCAAACCAAACTAACCAAATTTATGAATGTTGTCAGGGTTGTGACACCCCTTATTTCAATTCAAAATCAACAAAGACAAAATGCTTTTTCTGTCTTAGCTTTGTTTTATATACGAGATAAATCCTATTTTAGATTTTGGTCCCTTAAAAAATTTTACCAAAAGCATCATTAATGAGCACATTGATTGAGAGACATATTGTTTCACTCCTTGCGGAAAAAGACGATAAGGCTATTTCCCTACTCTACGAAAATTATGGTGATACACTTTTCGGTGTTGCTTTTAAAGTGGTAAAAGATGAGGATTTGGCCCAAGATGTGCTCCAGGAAAGTTTTATCAAAATCTGGAAAAAAGCTGATAGTTACGATGCCTCAAAAGCCAAGCTTTTTACCTGGCTATTTCGAATTGTGCGAAATACGGCCATAGATAAGTTACGGAGCGTAAATAATAAATCGGACAAGGAAATCCAAATCGACGTTTCAGACGTATATAATGTTGGAGTGAAGGCTATTAACCCAGAACATCTGGACATCCAAGAAAACTTGGACAAAATCGAAGATAAGTACAGGGTTGTTCTTGAAGCCCTGTTTTTTGAAGGAATGACGCAGCAAGAGGCAAGTGATGAATTGGACATTCCCTTGGGAACCATAAAGTCCCGATTAAAAATCGGGCTAAGGGAACTTGGAAAAATTTACGGTACAACCATGGCTTTGCTTCTTTTATTAAATCTATTACCATGAAAGAGAAAGTTAAAATATTTTTAGAATCCGATATCTTGGAAAAATACCTTTTGGGAGATACCACTAAAGAAGAATCCCAAAAGGCCGAAAGATATATCGCCATGTATCCCGAAGTAAGGGAAACCTACGATATGCTCCAAAAAAATCTGGAGACCTTTGCCAATTTGTACGCCAAAAAGACTCCAGAAGGTCTTAAAGAAACCATATTGGCCAGCGCAAAAAAGGAGACAATGGTAAGCAAAAGGTACATGCGCTATGCCGTAGCGGCCAGTATCGCCATAATGATTTTTGCCGGTTCCTCCCTATTCTTTTGGAACGAAAACAAAACGCTTCAAGAAAAAAATACCATGGTCACCAACCAAATCAAGTATTTGGAAAACAATATGAAAGACCAATTGGCAGATATGAGAAACCAATTTATTGTGCTAAATAACCCTGCTACAAAAAAATACCAAGTAAAAGGGGAACGTGAAGCTAAAGAACTTAAGGCAATCGCTTACATCAACCCAGTCAAAAAACTTTCCTACATCAATGTAAGCAATGTCCCGGAGCTCCCAGAGGACAAATGCTTCCAAATGTGGGCCGAAGTCAACGGCGAATTGGTAAACTTGGGCGTAATCAAGAATTTTGATGAAAAAGATAAACTTCTTGCGCTTCCTTATGCCGATAATGCGGTAAGTTACATTACCATTGAACCAAAAGGTGGTAACAACACCCCATCGGTCGACAATATCGTGGCCAACATCAAATATTAAGGCTCAACTTTAAAGAAACCTTAAACCTTCCGCCCTTTAGTAAGGTATTTTGTACCTTTGTGCAAAAGTCAAAACATGAAGTTAGCATTAGTTACCATCGGGTTATTGGCCCTTGCCTTTGCAGGTATTGCAATTAAAATCTGGGGGAAAAAGAACGGTGAGTTCGCCGGAACTTGCGCCAGCCAAAGCCCTTTTTTGAACAAGGACGGGGAAGCATGCGGGTTTTGTGGCAAACTCCCAGAGGAGCAAGATTGTAAAAGAGATACTGTTACCGACACCCAATAATTCTTAATTTTTAGGTAAGGCTCATTTTTTTGGAAAAAACCGACGATTCCATCGAGGAGATTATACAAAAGGCAAAAGAAGGAAACCAGATTGCCTTTAGCACACTCTTGGACACTTTTTGGAACGATGTTTACGGTTTTCAGATACTTCGTACCAAAAATGAAAATGACGCAGAGGACATAACCATAAGGACATTTTCCAGGGCCTTTGATAAAATCGACACCTACGATAAAACGTATGAGTTTAAGACGTGGCTCATCACCATTTCCAAAAACCTTCATGTGGACCTCCTCCGAAAACGCAAGCGGAGCCTCATGAACGAAATGGATTCCCGGGGGGACGAGGTAAAAAAAGTATTGGACGAAACCCCCACGGTCGAGGACCGTTTGATCACGGAGCAAAACCTCGCCCATCTCTTACAGGACATCAAAAAATTAAAACCACATTACCAAAAGGTCATCAACCTACGCTATTTTCAGGAAATGAGCTATGCCGATATTGCCAAAGAACTCAACGAACCCGTGAACAATGTGAAGGTGAAATTGCTCCGGGCCAAAAAACTTTTGGCAGAGATCATCAAAAAAAAGTGACCTGCTTCAAGGCACAAAGTTTCCTTCCCAGTTTCGTATCTTTGTACATCAAATTTATTATGTATGAGCACAAGCGTTGCAGAAAACGTTCTTCCACCCAAAGGAAAACCTAAATGGCTAAGGGTTAAGCTCCCTACGGGCAAAAAATACACCCAGCTCAGAGGACTTGTAGATAAATACGACCTACATACAATATGTACCTCCGGAAGCTGCCCGAACATGGGTGAGTGCTGGGGAGAGGGCACCGCAACATTTATGATCTTGGGCAACATTTGTACCCGCTCCTGTGGATTTTGCGGCGTAAAAACCGGCCGACCGGAAACAGTGGACTGGGCAGAACCCGAAAAAGTGGCCCGTTCCATAAAAATAATGAACATTAAACATGCTGTGCTCACTTCTGTGGACCGCGATGACCTTAAGGACATGGGATCCATTATTTGGGCAGAGACCGTTAAAGCCGTTAGACGGATGAATCCAGAAACCACCATGGAAACCCTTATCCCTGATTTCCAAGGAATATCCAACCATTTGGACAGGATAATCGAGGTAGCCCCGGAAGTGATTTCCCACAACATGGAAACCGTGAAAAGGCTGACAAGAGAAGTCAGGATTCAGGCTAAATATGATAGAAGCCTCGAAGTACTGGACTATTTAAAGAAAAACGGAGCAAAAAGAACCAAATCCGGTATTATGCTCGGTCTTGGCGAAAAGGAAAGCGAAGTTATCGCCACTATGAAAGACCTTAGAAAGGCAGACGTTGATGTGGTTACCATTGGCCAGTACCTTCAACCCTCCAAAAAGCACTTGCCCGTAAAGCAATTTATTTTGCCCGAACAGTTTAAAAAGTATGAGGAAATAGGGTTGGAAATGGGCTTTAGACATGTGGAAAGCGGAGCCTTGGTTCGCTCCTCGTATAAAGCACACAAACACATACACTAGCTCCCTTCCCCATCATCATGAAAAACATCTCCATTGGTATTAATGGTTTTGGCCGTATCGGTAGAACCCTTTTTAGGCTTTTACTTAACCATCCGAACATCAAAGTAGTGGCCATAAACGATTTGGCCAATGCAGAAACCTTGGCCCATCTATTAAAATATGACAGTATTCACGGGGTGTTGAATACCAAAGTATCGCACAAAGACAATCTGATTCTTATTGATGGCAGGGAAATACCCGTTCTCAATCACAATCATCCCAAGGAAATAGACTGGAAATCGCATAAGGTTGATATTGTCGTAGAATCCACTGGAAAGTTTAAAACAAAGGAAGAATTGGAATTCCATATAAAAAATGGGGCCAAAAAAGCCATTCTTTCCGTTCCCCCGTTGGATGAATCCATTAAAATGGTGGTTTTAGGGGTTAACGAGAATATCATCAACAACGATGATCAAATAATTTCCAATGCCTCCTGCACCACCAACAATGCCGCTCCAATGATCAAGGTGATCAATGAATTGTGCGGTATAGAACAGGCATACATCACAACTGTCCACTCCTATACATCGGACCAGAGCTTGCACGATGCCCCCCACCGCGACCTTCGCAGGTCTAGAGCGGCAGGACAATCCATAATTCCCACAACAACAGGGGCCGCAAAAGCATTAACAAGTATTTTTCCTGAATTATCCGATGTGATAGGCGGATGTGGTATACGCGTTCCCGTTCCCAATGGCTCACTTACGGACATTACATTCAATGTGCTCCAAGAAACTTCTATTGAGGAAATAAATGCTACCTTTAGGGAGCAAGCGGAAAATAGCCTCAAAGGCATACTCAATTATACCGAAGACCCTATTGTTTCCATCGACATAAACAATAGTTGTTACTCTTGTACGTTTGATTCTTTGATGACCTCTGTGATTGGTAAAATGATAAAAATCATTGGATGGTATGACAACGAAACTGGATATTGCTCCAGAATTATTGATTTAATAGATTTGCTCATAAAGAAAAATTACGTTTGATCTTCAACCTTGTAAACAAAAAGATAGGCGAAAAATCGCTGCTTCTATTGTGCATAGTGTTATGCATCCAGTTTACTTTTGCCCAAAGTGATGGCAATTCCACCTCCGATGTTAAGACCATTTTTAATGAGTTTATGCAATATCGCCACGAAAACAAAGTGGACAAAGCTTTAGAAACTTTGAACGAGGCTGCCAATATTGCTGAGAGGAATGAGGATTCCAAACTTTTACTGGACACTTATCACCAATATGCACGACTGTTCTTAGAGGAAGGAGACAGAGAAACAGCTGTTTTTTACTGGGACAGGGCCAGTATTCTTTTAAGGGATACCTCATACTCCTACGGCGAAGCATTCCACTTGTATTTAGATGCCGCACTGCGGTTTGATGAAGGCAATAACTTTCAAGCATTGAAACAACTGGAGGAATCCAGAAAACTCAGCAATAACAGGAATCTTACCAACAATATACTTTTACTTGAGGCCAGTATCTACACCAATATTGAAAGGTACGATGACGCTGTAAAAAACCTGCATGCCCTAATCGTTAACTCCGATGATAAAGAGCGTGCCTATTTGGCCACAAGGGCCAACTTACAATTAGCAAGAATAAGCGTGACCCTCGATGATCTTGAAGACGGGATCATCCACTCCAAAGCTGCCCTGGAACTAGCGGAAAAGCATGGATTTTCCAAAGAGATAAAAATTGCCTACGAACAATTGTCCGGCATTTACGAAGCCAGCGGCAATTACGATGAGTCCCTCGTATATGCCAAAGGTTTGGCCCAAATAAAAGATTCCATATTCAATGTGGAAAAGGCCAAGTTGGATGCCGATGCCGCGGACAAGATTCGGTTCGACCACCAAATGAACGAACTCAACAAGCTCCAAGCTAAAAATGAGGAGCTCAGTGAATCCAAAAACCGTTCGGAAATAACCGCCATATTAACATCTGCCTTTTTAACCATTATCTCCCTTTTGGCAGTTTCATTGTTCAGGAACAATCAAATCAAGCTTAAAACAAATGATCTCCTTTACACCAAAAACAAGGAACTGGAGTTGGCAAGGGATGCAGCGGTATCTGCTATGCGGGCCAAAACAAATTTCCTATCAACAGTAACCCACGAGCTAAGGACACCCTTGTATGCCGTTACGGGACTCACCCATCTATTATTGGAAGAGAACCCCTCTGAGCATCAAAAAGAACATTTAAAGTCATTAAAATTCTCGGGGGAATACCTGCTAAATTTTATCAACGATATTCTTCAGATCAATAAAATTGATGCAGAAAAACTGGAACCCCTCAATATAGAATTCAAGTTGCACAAAGTGCTGGATGATGTTGTGGATTCGCTCCAACAAAATGCACACGAGAAAAAAACAAAACTGATCCTGGATTACGACCCCACCATCCCCAAAAAATTGTTGGGAGACCCCATAAAGCTATCCCAAATTTTTATGAACCTTGTTGGCAACGCTCTTAAGTTTACCAAAAATGGCAAAGTAGAGGTCTTGGCCAAAATGTTGAAAAAAGATGAAGACCAGGTAAAGCTATATTTTGAAGTAAGGGACAATGGAATCGGTATTTCGGAAGAGCAACAAAAAAATATTTTTGAAAGCTTTCAACAAGGTTCCATACAAATCAACAGGGAATATGGTGGCACAGGACTTGGGCTCACCATTGTTAAAAGCCTTTTGGGATTGTTTGGAAGCACCATTCACCTTGAAAGTGAGTTAGGCCATGGAAGCTCCTTCTATTTTGAAATGGATCTAGATTACGAATCCAAAGAAGGGGAAGAAATCTCTTTTGAGCTCAATCCCGAAGAATTCCAGTTCAAAGGGTTACACGTATTGGTTGTGGAAGACAATAAGATCAACCAGGTGATTACAAAAAAAATGCTCACCAAAAAAGAGATCAGTTGCGATATTGCCAATAATGGCAACGAAGCCATTGACCTGGCCAAGAAAAATACCTACGACGCCATTTTAATGGATATCCACATGCCCGGCATAAGCGGTGAGGAAGCCACGCGGCAAATACGAAAGTTTGACAAAAACATCCCGATTATTGCATTGACCGCCATTTCTTTGGATGACAGTCTGGAGAGTTTTTACGAAGCAGGCTGTAACGATGTAATCACCAAACCATTTAAGCCAGAGGTTTTCTATCAAAAAATTGGAGAAAACATCTTTAGGAGCAAAATGGAAGGTTTGGTTTAAAACAATGCCTGTAGCGAGCCCTTCAAAACCGCTTCATCTTCGCGGGAAAAATTGTGGGTTATTTCCAAAAAGTACAGATTTTGCAACCTTCCTTCCAAACGCACAAAGTCTTTTTCGGTGGTCAGCACCATCTGGTACCCTTTAAATTGTTCAACCTCCCTGTCCGTAAAGTGGTGATGATCCCCAAATTCAAAATGTTCAAACACAATTCCAACAGACTTTAAAAATCGCACCAATGGTTCCGGCGATGCAATACCGGTTACCAAAGCCAATGGTTTGCCCTTTAATTCTGACAATTGGATTTTTTGCTTTCCCCCATCAGTTACAAAATCATTGTACTTTAACTTTGCGAACAATACATTTTGGTCGGGTTTTGGCTTGAGCTTATCTATTACCTTTTTCCATTCCACATCCTGCAGTGTATCAGGGCATTTGGTAACAATGATCAAATCCGCACGTTTGGCCTCTTTTTTGGCATCGCGAAGGCTTCCCATGGGCAAATACCAGTCATCCACATATAAATTATGATACGTGGTAAGCAAAATCGAAAAAGTGGGTTTCACCCTTCTATGTTGAAAAGCATCATCCAAAACAATAACTTCTGGATCAAACCCACTTTCCAGTTTTTCAATACCGTTACGCCTATCGGCATCAACAGCAACAGCAACTTGGGGAAATTTTCGATGAATCTGATAGGGCTCATCCCCCAATTCCAAAACGGTGCTTTCAGTGCCTGCCAAATAGAATCCTTTTGATCTTCGCTTGTATCCACGGCTCAAAACAGCAGTCTTTCGGTTAGTCAATATCCTGAGCAAATATTCTGTCATTGGGGTTTTCCCGGTTCCCCCAACACTCAGGTTGCCCACACAAATGGTGGGTGTTTTGTACGATTTGGATGAAAAAATACCCGCATCAAACAAAAAGTTTCGCACATAAACCACCAAGGCGTAGACCAAAGAAATCGGGAACGCTATTTTCCGAAGCAACTGAAGCATTGAACGAAAATATAATATTTTATCTTTAGCCCACTTAACATTTTTAAAATGACTGTTAACGACATAGCAAAAGTGCTTGAAGAATTGGCTCCATTGGCCCATGCCGAGGAGTTTGACAACGTAGGTTTATTGGTTGGAAACCCAAACATGGAAGTCAAAGGTGTTCTTGTGACCCTGGACACGCTGGAAAACGTGGTGGACGAGGCCATTGAGAAAAAATGTAATCTCATTGTGAGCTTTCACCCTATAATTTTCAAAGGGCTAAAACGGCTAACTGGAAGTAACTACGTGGAACGTGTTGTAATCAAAGCCATTGCCCACAATATTGCGATATACAGCATGCATACAGCATTGGACAACAGCAAAATGGGCGTCAATGCCAAAATATGCGAAGTTTTGGGACTAAAAAATCCGGAAATCCTGATTCCAAGAGCCAAAAGCATCAAAAAATTGACCACTTACGCTCCCTCGGCAGATGCTGATACTATAAAATTGGCTCTATTTGCTGCTGGTGCAGGGGAAATTGGGAAGTACAGCAATTGCAGCTATAGTTTGGAAGGCACTGGAAGTTTTAAGGCAGGAAACGGCGCCAACCCCGCTGTTGGAAAAGTTGGCGAAGTACATTTTGAAAAAGAAACCATGATCAACGTCATTTACTCTTTTGAAAAGGAAAAAAGCATTCTAAACGCACTTTTTAATGTCCATCCATACGAAGAAGTGGCCTACGAAGTGCTTACCCTGGAAAATAGCAATCAAGATTTGGGAATTGGGATGATAGGCACCCTCGACGCTGAAATGGATGAAAAAGAGTTTTTACTTTTAGTAAAAGATAGAATGAATGCTTCTGTGGTAAGGCATTCCAAATTACTGGGAAACAAGGTAAACAAGGTTGCTGTTCTAGGAGGTAGCGGGGCATTTGCAATAGGTGCCGCCAAGAAATCCGGGGCCAATATTTTTGTGACCGCCGACATTAAATACCACGAATTTTATCAAGCCGAAGACCAACTGGTAATTGCCGATATTGGGCACTTTGAAACTGAGCAGTTTACAAAAGATTTATTGGTTGATTATCTTACGAAAAAAAATCCTAATTTTGCAGTCTCTTTATCGGAGAGTATAACGAATCCCATCAAGTATATATAAATATATGGCGAACAAGAAAGAAAGCACTGTGGAAGAAAAGTTGAGAGCACTGTACGACCTACAGCTTATTGATTCCAGAGTGGATGAAATCCGCAATGTTAGAGGCGAACTGCCTTTGGAAGTAGAGGACTTGGAAGACGAAGTTCTTGGTCTTAAAACCCGAATGGACAAATTGAAAACGGATGTTGAGACCATCAACTTTGAGATTGCTGCTAAAAAGAATCTCATCGATGAGTCAAAAGCGCTTATTAAAAAATACAGCGAACAACAGAAAAATGTAAGGAATAGCCGCGAGTTCAATTCGTTGAGCAAGGAAGTGGAATTCCAAGAGCTGGAGATTCAATTGGCCGAAAAGAACATTAAAGAGTTCAAAGCTCAAATTGAGCAGAAAAAAGAGGTGATTTCCACAACCAAGGAAAAATTATCCGAGCGCGAGGGTCACCTAAAGCACAAGAAAGGTGAATTGGACGCTATTCTTGCAGAAACTGAGAAAGAAGAAAAGGCTCTTCTGAAAAAATCTGAAGAGTACCAAGACAAAATTGAAGAGCGTTTGATAAAGGCCTACAAAAGAATACGCCAAAACGTAAAAAATGGTTTAGCTGTGGTTCCCGTAGAACGTGGAGCTTCCGGTGGTTCCTTCTTTACTATTCCACCACAGGTTCAAGTAGAGATTGCAAGCCGCAAAAAAATCATCACCGATGAGCACAGTGGCAGAATTTTGGTAGATCCTTTATTGGCGGAAGAAGAACAGGATAGAATGGAAAAACTTTTTGCCAAAATCTAATCTTCACCATTGGTTAAGAAATTAAAAAAGCCACTTTTGGGTGGCTTTTTTGTTGCTCTTATGTGTCATTTTAAATGAGTGAAACGATTGAGAAATCTCCACTGTTTCTAGATTTATCATACTCCTTTATGTCGGTTCGAAATGACAAAAAGACCACTTCCGGAAAATTCGTGCAAATATATAATCTGACAACTCCCTAAAGTCAACTCAAGGAAATAGTTCAAATCTTTGGCAAGAATACTTCCGCCATCATACAACGGGCACTACCGCCTCCGCAAGTTTCAATAGTATCCAAAGGACTATGAATGATTGGGCAATGCTTTTCAATAGCTTTGATCTGTTCATTGGTCAGACTGTTGTAAGCCTGAGTGCTCATCACCATATAACGCTGATCGTTAGCCCCGATTACCTGAAGCATGTTACCTGCAAAGTGACACATTTGTTCCTCGGAAATGTTAATGACTTCTTTGCCGTCCATTTTAATATGGTTGACCACATTTTTCCTTTCTTTTTTATCGTCTATGGAATCGAGACAGATAACCACAAATGTCTCCGCCATGGCCATCATTACGTTGGTATGATAAATAGGCAATCGTTCACCTTCAACGGTTTGGTTAGCATGGAAAATAACAGGGAAGCAATCAAAATCTTCGCAAAATTCAATAAAAAGATCTTCATGGGCGCGTTCGGAAAGGGCACAATACGCTTTTTGGTTGACCCTATCCAATAAAACACTGCCTGTTCCTTCCAAAAATACCCCCTCATCCTCAGCAGCCGTATAATCCATAATATTGCTGATGGCAAAACCGTTTTCCTCCAACAACTCAAAAACATCTTCTCTGCGTTCTTTTTTACGGTTTTCGGCAAACATGGGGTACACACAAACAATCCCGTTCTCGTGAAAAGAAACCCAGTTGTTCGGAAAAATGGAATCCGGTGTGTCGCGCTCCATATCATCGTTTATGGTAATCACGTTAACACCATGTTCCCGAAGAATCTTTACAAACTGGTCGAACTCTTGTTGCGCTTTTTTATTGATTTCAACATTTTTAAGATGTGGATCTTCCTGAAAATAATTGTTGACAGCGGTTTGCTCGTTCATCCTAAAGTTTACGGGACGCACCATAAGAATGGTGTTTGTAATCTGCTTTCTCAATGCTTTTACTGTTTTGGTTATACCTGTGGCAGCAGGATGGTTTAAAAATTATACTCTTATTAAAGGCATGGTGCTACAACGCAAAAGGCCTTCTTGCTTGGCGATTTCTGCATAGGGAATCTCTTCAACGGTGAATCCTTGGTCTCGAAGCCAATTGTTAAGTCGGGTAAAACTCTTTTCCGAAACTACCACCTCGGGCGATATGGAAAAAACATTGCTGAACATTTGGTACATTTCTTCTTTATCGATCTCAAAGATATTCTCTGGCCCAAAGAAATCTACCAAATACTGATATTCCTGTTCTACCAAGAATCCATTTTTATGCAAAATGGCTTTGTCCTTGCCCACGGGTTGAAAACAACAATCCAAATGCAGTGCATTCTCCTTGGGGTCGGTATTGGATTTTCTGAGTTCAAAGGATTTTATGGTTTTATGGGGAAACATATCCCTAATAAATTCTACTGCTTCCCTATTGGTCCGTGCTGTAATATAACTTGCGTAGTCTGCGCCTGAATAGGTTCCGATAAAAATATGGTCGTTCCAGGGCATTACATCACCTCCTTCTATATGTACTTCTTCTGGTGGACGAATTATCTTTTTGGGATCTATTTTATCCATTACATTACGAATGGCCACAAATTCACGCTCCCTATCGGGCAAAATATTGGCATGAAACAGTTTATCCTCTATAACAAAGGCAATATCTCTTGCGAATATCTGGTTACAATCCTTAAGTACTTCCGGTCTATAAACATCCACCCCATATTTATGGAAAACTCGGGCAAAGCCTTCCATTTCTTTAACCATATCCGCTTCTTTGGGATAAGTTCCCGCCTTAATATGCTCTATGGATTTAGGGTCGTAAGCCTCATCAATAGTAGGTATAGGTCCGCTACTTTGGGCCGTTCCCAAAATAACGGCTCTTAGTTTACTGGTCTCATCAACAATGTTCAATTCTATCATACACGATTCATTTATGGCCAAAAAACCGGCCGTAGAAAGTGATAAGGATAATCCTTGGAATATGGTAGCAAATCTAGTGTTTTACTACAATTTCCTCCTTGTTAAATAATAAAATTACCTACTTTAATTAAGGTTTTACATTATAGAAACAAAGGAATATAATTTTAAATCAATGATTTGTATATCAAATGATTAAAATGAAAATAAAATTCAAGAAACTGACTTTGATCAGGTTTTTGTTCGCATTAATTATTACATTTGCAATAAGATTTTTCTTACATATGAAAAAATTGCTATTTACATCAGTTCTACTAGCTTCAGTGTTCATTACATTGAGCGGGATGAATGCGTTTCAAAAAATGGAAGATTTTAACTTTAATTCCAAAGAACAGATGGAATCTGTTTACGCTGTAAAATATGATGATTGTATCACGGAGAGTGATTTTCCTGGAGGTTCCCTACCTATAAATCGGGATAACGATCAAGATGTAGATTGGAATATGATGAAGGTAGACCAATCCATTAACAAATATCGTAAATCTTTAGAGTCGACTTTGAAGAATTTAAGTACTGTGGATGCACATGATTTTATTCATCAAACATTTCATAAGGCGAAAAGTTCCATGGAAAATGACAATACTTCTGATATACAGAAACATTACTTTAGAGGTATTATGCAAATATGCTATGACAAAGACAAGGATTTAAATCAAAATAGCGTAACCGTACTATAGTTCCCCCACAAAAAAAGGGGCGAATATCGCCCCTTTTTATTCTTTTCGTCCCAAATCTTATCTTTTTTCCAACGGAACAAAGCTTCTGAGTTTTTCCCCGATATAAACTTGTCTTGGTCTTCCAATGGGCTCTTTTCTAAGTCTCATTTCTCTCCATTGCGCAATCCATCCTGGCAATCTGCCAAGAGCGAACATTACGGTAAACATTTCTGTGGGTATACCCAAAGCTCGGTAAATAATTCCTGAGTAGAAATCCACATTGGGGTATAGTTTTCTATCTACAAAGTAGCTGTCTTCCAAAGCTTCTTTTTCCAATCCTTTGGCGATGTCCAAAATAGGGTCTTCAATACCTAGGTTGCCCAATACTTCGTCAGCTGATTTTTTAATGATCTTGGCTCTTGGATCAAAGTTTTTGTAAACACGGTGTCCAAAGCCCATTAATCTGAATGGATCATTCTTGTCCTTGGCCTTGGCCATATATTTTTTGGTATCACCTCCATCGGCTTCAATCGCCTCCAACATTTCCAAAACAGCCTGATTGGCACCTCCGTGCAGTGGTCCCCAAAGCGCGGAAATACCCGCGGAAAGTGAAGCAAAAAGTCCTGCATGTGAGGAACCAACAATACGTACAGTGGATGTAGAACAGTTTTGTTCGTGATCTGCATGCAAAATCAATAATTTGTCCAAGGCATCAATAGTAATCCTATCTCTCTTATACTCTTGGTTTGGCCTTTTAAACATCATTTTATGAATGTTCTCGACATAACCGAGGCTATCATCACCATAATCCAAAGGAAGTCCTTTTTTCTTGCGCATGGTCCAAGCCACCAATACCGGGAACTTTGCCAATATACGGACAATGGAGTTGTACATGGCCGATTCGGATGACACGTCTACACAAGATGGGTTGAAGGCCACCAATGCACTGGTCAACGAAGATAACACGCCCATTGGGTGTGCCGATTTTGGAAACCCGTCCAAAATCTTTTTCATTTCTTCATCCACCTGCGACTCTTCTTTAATATCGCTATGGAATTTTTCCAGCTGTTCCTTGTTTGGCAGTTCACCAAAAATCAAAAGGTAGGCTACTTCCAAAAAGTCGGCTTTCTCGGCTAAATCTTCAATTGAATATCCTCGATACCTCAAGATTCCCTGCTCGCCGTTTAGGAAGGTAATGGCACTTTCACACGACCCGGTATTTTTGTAACCGGGATCTATAGTCACCATTCCTGTTGAGGCCCTCAAGGTTTTAATATCTATGGCCAATTCATCTTCAGTACCTTTGATAACGGGGAATTCATACCTTTTCCCCCCATATTCGAGTATAGCTTTATCCGACATTTTATTTTTTAATAGATTAGTAAAAATAGAAAGCGGAAAATACGAAAAAGCGCAACCATTAACAATTTCCAGCTGCTATTTGTGTTGATATTAACGCGAAAATATTATAGAAATTTACTTAATCCAACTTGTAAAGTAGTTTGTAATATTGATCAACGGATTTCTCCCATGTGAAGCGCTTTTTTCTTGCCGCGGCCTGTATTTTTTTCCAGGTTGGCTTATCATTTTCAAACACATCCAGAGCTACATCCAAAGCTTCCAACATGTTTTTTATTTTTTCATCGTAACTGTCCCCATCAAAGGCAAAACCAGTTTTCATATGCTCCACCGTATCCTTCAACCCCCCTGTATGGTGTACCAAACAAGGATTGCCATTTCGCATGGCCAACATTTGACTAATGCCGCAGGGTTCAAAAAGACTGGGCATAAAATATAGGTCGGACTCCAGATACATGGAATCGATGAGCTTTTCCGACTGGCCATTGGTGAAAACAAAGTTCTTGTGTTCGTAGCTCAGTTTTCTGAAGAGTCCCTCATACTCCGGTGCTCCGGTTCCCAATAGCATAAATATACCATCGACTCGCTCCAACTTTTTCAAAATTTCCACAAAGGCTTCTGGGGAACGCATAAAAAAATAAAACTTTTGCTCCGTTAATCG
Organism: Flagellimonas sp. L-11; assembly: GCF_056857735.1. Classification (NCBI taxonomy): domain Bacteria; kingdom Pseudomonadati; phylum Bacteroidota; class Flavobacteriia; order Flavobacteriales; family Flavobacteriaceae; genus Flagellimonas; species Flagellimonas sp. L-11. Next base: position 66,046 of record NZ_JBSXNR010000029.1, on the reverse strand, counting down.
AGCAACGCTGGATGCAATGAATTTTGGTCGCTTTTCCACAAAATCCATGATTTTTTCTCCGGTGTGCGCCAAAAAATCGGCTTTGTACTTTTTGGATTCTTCCTGCAACCACATAAACAAGGCCTTAACAGTATTCCTGTATATATTGCCTTTCTTCTCTTTGTTGATGTTCTTGTAGTTACATCCATTTAAAATACCGAACAAGCGTCCTTCTTGGTCCGCGCTTTGTAAATCTTTTTCCAATCCCTCACCTCCAATAAATTCCGGAGGCGAACTTGGCAACAGCACATCTTCTTTATATGATGGTGAAACAGTGTGCACGGCATCGGCAAAACGGATGCCTACTGCCATTAGGTTAATACAATCTTGATAGCGGTAATCCATCAATTTTTGATAATCCAAGGGCACGTTGGGAAACCAGTTTTTTAAGGATGAGTAGTTTCCCCCAAACGGGCGTATGCCCTGAATGGCCAAATTATGAATGCTATATACAATTCGTATATCCTTTAGGTTGCTGTATTCCGAGTGATACTCCCTTAAAAACAACAACAAACTGGAGTGCCAGTCGTGCAGGTGTACCATATCTACATCTCCAAAAGCGCCTTGCTTAACGGCCTCGGCCACCGCCGTACAAAAAATAAAATACTTAATGGCATCGGTATAGAAAGGTTCCTCTGGATCGTTATGGTATATGTGTGCAATATCCCCGGCCTCAATTTCTGGATGATGCAGTACATAATGGAAAATATTTGGGAACTCCTTTTTAGGTTTCACCTCATATAATTCTGCTGTGTAGCTTAAGCCCCGTAGCGTAAAGTTTAAGGTAGTTCTGGGCAATCCTCCATGATGCAGTCTTGAATAGGCCGGGACCACAACATGCACCTTGTCTCCCCGATCCGAAATTTGTCTGGGCACATCCCGAACCACGTCGCCCATACCGCCCGCTTTACAATTTTCCAAAGCATCATTTTCGGCAGCAACAAAAAGAAAGTTATTCATGCGGGAGAATTTAAGGTAGTTTAGTGAACCATTAAGTTAACCAAACTTTGTTATTGAAACAAAAAAAAGCCTTTCCCATTTGAGAAAGGCTTTTTGTATGCTAAATAATGATTATGCTTATTTTACCTTAAAAGCTTTTTCTTGAGGGTAGTAAGCAATATCGCCCAACTCTTCCTCAATTCTCAACAATTGGTTGTACTTGGCCATACGGTCACTTCTTGAAGCGGAACCTGTTTTGATTTGACCTGTGTTCAATGCCACTGCCAAATCGGCGATGGTATTGTCCTCGGTTTCACCTGACCTGTGAGACATTACAGATGTATAACCAGCATTTTTTGCCATGTTTACGGCTGCTATGGTCTCTGTTAATGTTCCGATTTGGTTCACTTTGATTAAAATGGAGTTGGCAATGCCGTTTTCAATGCCACGAGACAAACGCTCAACATTGGTTACGAACAAGTCATCCCCCACCAATTGAACTTTGTCCCCGATTTTTTCGGTCAACACTTTCCAACCGTCCCAATCGTTTTCGTCCATTCCATCCTCAATGGAAATAATTGGATATTTATCACAAAGGTCGGCAAGATACTGTGCTTGCTCCTCGGAAGTTCTAACTACACCCTTACTACCTTCAAATTTTGTATAATCGTAAGCACCGTCAACATAAAACTCAGCGGCGGCACAATCCAATGCAATCATTATATCGTCGCCCAATTTGTAGCCTGCTTTTTCAACAGCTTTTGCAATGGTATCCAAAGCATCTTCAGTACCGCCTTCCAAGGTTGGTGCAAAACCACCCTCATCGCCTACGGCGGTACTTAAACCACGGTCGTGCAGTACTTTTTTAAGGTTATGGAAAATCTCCGTTCCCATTTGCATCGCGTGGCTAAAGTTTTTTGCTTTAACTGGCATTACCATAAACTCTTGGAATGCAATGGGCGCATCGGAGTGCGAACCTCCATTGATTATGTTCATCATGGGAACTGGAAGGGTGTTGGCACTAACACCACCTACGTAACGGTATAATGGCATGCCCAACTCGTTGGCCGCTGCTTTTGCTACTGCCAAGGAGACGCCCAATATGGCGTTGGCTCCCAATTTTGATTTGTTCGGAGTACCATCCAATTCGATCATAGCTTGATCGATGTAATTCTGCTCAAAAACAGAAGTTCCGATCAATTCCTCTGCAATAATGGTATTAACGTTGTTCACGGCTTTACCAACTCCTTTGCCCATAAAGGAATCGCCACCATCGCGTAACTCAACGGCTTCATGCTCTCCAGTAGAGGCTCCGGAAGGTACAGCTGCCCTTCCCATAATTCCATTTTCGGTTACTACATCTACTTCTACTGTTGGATTTCCTCTGGAATCCAATATCTGTCTTGCATGAATGTTGATAATGATGCTCATTTTAATTCAATGTTTTTAGTTGTGATTATTGGGCTAAGATACAAAAGGTAGCGTTTTTTACTCCATGATATTACGCACAAAACATACTTAATTGCTTAAAAACAAAACTATAACGTTTTAGAGCTTGTTAAGAAATTTGTCAATTGTTTTCTTATGACCCTTTTTGCGCATTTTTTCGTTACATTTTTGAACCGTAACCACGGCTAGGTTTAAAAATTGTGCTTCAAACTGCATCAAAAAGGGCCTGTGAAAATTCCTGAACAAACTCTTAGTTTTTCCTAGCCTTGATCAAATCGAAGAACTGGTCGAACAGATAATCTGCATCGTGTGGACCTGGACTTGCTTCTGGGTGATATTGTACCGAGAATACATCCTTGTTCTTCATTTTGATACCTGCCACCGTTTGATCGTTCAAATGGGTGTGGGTAATCTCCAATTCAGCGTTTGCTTCGGTCTCTTCCCTATTTACCGCAAATCCATGGTTTTGAGAGGTGATTTCCCCTTTTCCTGTCATCAAGTTTAGAATTGGGTGGTTTATTCCTCTGTGCCCGTTGTGCATTTTATAGGTGGAAACGCCATTGGCCAAAGCCAATACTTGATGTCCCAAGCAAATCCCGAACAAGGGCTTGTCGGAGGCAATTATTTCTTTGGTGGCTGCCACGGCATCGGTTAAAGGTTCTGGGTCACCAGGTCCGTTGGAGATAAAGTATCCGTCCGGGTTCCATTCCTTCATTTTACTGTAAGATGTATTATATGGGAATACTTTGATATAAGCTCCACGTTTTGCCAGGTTTCTCAAGATGTTCTTTTTGATACCGATATCCAAAGCAGAAATTTTGATTTCTGCATTTTCATCTCCATAGAAATATGGTTCTTTTGTGGATACTTTGGATGAAAGCTCCAAGCCTTCCATACTTGGCACTTGTCTCAACTCCTCTTTCAACGTGTCAATATCGTCCACTTTTGTGGAGATCAATGCGTTCATGGCACCATTGTCCCTTATATAGCTCACCAAAGCACGGGTATCCACATCGGAAATGGCCAACAGGTTGTTCTTGTCCAAGAATTCCAAAAGACTCATTTTGGCATCTGGTCTTGAATATTCGTAACTGAAATTTTTACAGATTAGACCTGCAATCTTTATAGAATCGGATTCCACTTCATCTTCGTGGGCACCATAGTTTCCAATGTGTGCATTGGTGGTCACCATCAATTGCCCATAGTAAGATGGGTCTGTGAAAATTTCCTGATAGCCAGTCATTCCGGTATTGAAACATACTTCCCCTACCGCGGTACCTTCTCTTCCCCCAACGGCCTTTCCATAAAAAATGGTTCCGTCCGCTAACAAAATCAACGCTTTTTTCTTTGTGTGATACTTCATTTTGTGCTCTAGTTTCAGTTAAGATAAAAAAACATAAAAAAAGGATAAGTTTTCACTTATCCTTTTTCCTAAAATATAATAGTTAATATCATTCTTCTTATTCTTCAGAATCGTCAGTTTTAGTTTCGGCTGCAGGAGCTGGTGTTTCAGCTTTTTTGGCGCCTCCGCCTCCTCTTCTACTTCTTCTGGTCGATTTCTTTTTCGGCTTACCTGCGTTGTAAAGCTCGTTGAAATCTACCAACTCTATCATTGCCATATCAGCGTTATCACCCAAACGGTTACCCAATTTAATGATTCTTGTGTAACCTCCTGGTCTGTCACCTACTTTTTCGGCAACGGTGCTGAACAATTCTGTTACAGCCTCTTTGCTTCGCAAGTTACTGAAAACAACCCTTCTGTTGTGCGTACCTTTTTCGGTAGTCTGGTTGTTCTCAATCTTTGCTTTGGTGATCAAAGGCTCTATAAACTGTTTCAACGCCTTGGCTTTTGCAACAGTGGTGTTGATTCTTTTATGCTCAATTAGGGAACTTCCCATATTGGCCAACATGGCTTTTCTGTGGGCGGCTGTTCTACCTAAATGATTAAACTTCTTTCCGTGTCTCATTGTTCTAAGTTATCATCTTGCTACCAAATCCCAAGCAATCAGGAGAGCAAAATATGATTATTAATCTTTATCTAATTTGTATTTGGAAAGGTCCATACCAAATTGCAGGCCTTTGTTGATTACCAATTCTTCCAATTCGGTCAATGATTTTTTACCGAAGTTTCTGAACTTCATCAAGTCGTTTTTGTTGAAGGAAACCAAATCTCCCAAAGTATCCACCTCGGCAGCCTTAAGACAGTTCAAAGCCCTTACGGACAAGTCCATGTCGACCAACTTGGTCTTTAACAACTGACGCATATGCAATGATTCCTCATCGTATGTCTCGGTCTGGGCAATTTCATCAGCCTCAAGGGTGATACGCTCATCGGAGAACAACATAAAGTGGTGAATCAATACTTTAGCGGCCTCGGTCAAGGCATCTTTTGGGTGAATGGAACCATCGGTGATGATTTCGAAAATCAATTTTTCGTAATCGGTCTTTTGTTCTACCCTAAAGTTCTCGATGCTGTACTTTACATTCTTTACAGGAGTGTAAACAGAATCAACCGCAATGCTACCAAGTGGTGCATTGGATTTTTTGTTTTCCTCGGCAGGAACATAACCACGACCTTTTTCGATAACGATCTCCATGTTGATGCTCACTTTGGGATCCATGTTGCAGATTACCAAATCTGGGTTCAACACTTGATATCCCGAAATAAATTTTTGGAAATCACCAGCGGTCATTTGCTCTTTTCCGCTCACGGAAATTGATACAGTTTCGCTCTCAACATCATCAATCTGTCTTTTGAACCTAACTTGTTTTAGGTTCAGAATAATTTCCGTAACGTCTTCAACAACGCCTGGTATAACAGAAAATTCATGTTCAACTCCATCTATGCGCACAGAAGTGATGGCGAAACCTTCCAAAGAGGAAAGTAAAACCCTTCTCAGCGCATTCCCAACTGTTAATCCATAACCAGGTTCCAAAGGGCGAAATTCAAATTTCCCTTCGAAATCTGTTGAATCGATCATTATAACTTTATCGGGCTTCTGAAAATTAAGTAATGCCATAATTGGATTAATGTTGAATTCTTATTTAGAGTATAATTCGACGATCAGCTGCTCCTTGATGTTCTCAGGGATCTGAAGTCTTTCTGGGACGGCAACAAATGTACCTTCTTTCTTTTCAGAGTTCCATGTAATCCATTCGTAAACACTGCTATTGTTAGCCAACGAGTCTACAATGGATTGTACGGATTTTGATTTTTCCCTAACACCAACAACATCTCCTGCTTTTAGTGAATAGGATGGAATGTTTACAACCTCTCCGTTTACGGTAATATGACGGTGCGACACCAATTGACGTGCTCCTCTTCTTGATGGGGAAATTCCCATTCTGTAAACCACGTTGTCCAAACGGGATTCGCACAATTGAAGCAATATTTCACCGGTAACACCCTCTTTTCTTTTGGCTTCACCAAAAAGGTTACGGAATTGCTTCTCCAAAATACCGTAAGTGTATTTTGCCTTTTGCTTCTCCATCAACTGGATTGCATATTCAGACTTTTTACCACGACGTCTGTTGTTACCGTGTTGTCCTGGAGGGTAATTTTTCTTTTCGAATGACTTATCGTCTCCGAAAATCGCTTCTCCAAACTTTCTAGCGATCTTTGTTTTTGGTCCTGTATATCTTGCCATCTTCTTTTAGTTTGAAGGTGCGATTATGAATTAAGGCTTATCCTTCGATAATCTAACTGCACCTTCGGGTGAAGACCCTTTTTAGGGGCCGTTATCTATTAATGATTATTAAACTCTTCTTCTTTTTGGCGGTCTGCAACCGTTGTGCGGAAGTGGAGTAACATCTACGATCTCTGTTACCTCGATTCCTGAGTTGTGGATGGAACGAATAGCAGATTCCCTACCGTTACCTGGTCCTTTTACGTACACCTTTACTTTTCTCAGTCCTGCTTCGTGGGCAACTTTGGCGCAATCCTCTGCTGCTATCTGAGCTGCGTAGGGGGTGTTCTTTTTAGAGCCTCGGAATCCCATTTTTCCAGCGGAAGACCATGAAATAACATCACCTTTCTTATTGGTAAGGGAAATAATGATGTTGTTGAAAGATGCAACAACGTGCGCCTCTCCGGTAGATTCTACGACTACTTTGCGCTTTTTAGCTGTTTTAGTACTTGCCTTTGCCATACTACCTACTTATTATTTAGTTGCTTTTTTCTTGTTGGCAACTGTTTTTCTTTTTCCTTTTCTGGTCCTAGAGTTGTTCTTGGTGCGTTGACCTCTTAATGGCAATCCAGATCTGTGACGAATTCCACGGTAACAACCAATATCCATCAAACGTTTGATGTTCATTGAGGTTTCTGAGCGAAGTTCACCTTCAATTGTGTAAGCTCCAACAGCTTCCCTAATTTTACCGATTTCATCATCGGTCCAATCGGAAACCTTGGTATCTTCACTTACTTGGGCTGCTGCCAAAATTTCTTGCGCCCTACTTTTACCTATACCGAAGATGTAGGTAAGCGAAATAACGCCACGCTTTTGTTTAGGTATATCTACCCCTGCAATTCTTGCCATAATTACCCTTGTCTTTGTTTAAATCTAGGATTCTTTTTGTTGATTACGTACAATCTGCCCTTTCTGCGAACAATCTTGCAGTCGGCACTTCTCTTTTTTATTGATGCTCTTACTTTCATGTAACTAGTATCTATAAGTAATTCTTGCTTTTGTTAAATCGTATGGACTCATCTCCAACTTTACCTTATCTCCAGGAAGTAGCTTAATGTAGTGCATACGCATTTTCCCGGAAATGTGCGCCGTTACCACGTGCCCATTTTCTAATTCTACCCTGAACATTGCATTAGACAATGCTTCAATAATAGTCCCGTCTTGTTCTATTGCTGGCTGCTTTGCCATAAATTATGCTACTTTTCTGTTTTTTCCGGTTTTCATTAAGCCATCGTAATGTCTGTTCAACAAATAAGAATTTACTTGCTGTACAGTATCTATTGCTACACCAACCATGATCAATAGTGATGTACCTCCATAAAACAATGCCCATCCGGCCTGTACGTCCATCAATTTTACAACAACTGCGGGCAACACGGCCAACAGTGCCAAAAAGATGGAACCAGGTAAGGTAATCAAGGACATTATTTTGTCCAAATAATTTCCGGTTTCCTTTCCAGGACGTATACCTGGGATGAACCCGCCACTTCTCTTTAAATCATCGGCCATTTTGTTGGTGGGCACGGTGATCGCTGTATAGAAGTAGGTGAATATAATAATCAATACTGCAAATAGGATGTTGTAAGCCAATCCAAAAATATCGGCGAACTGTACTTCCATCCACTGACCTGCAGCGGTATCGTTAAATGTTCTACCAATCAAACTTGGTGCAAACATAATTGCCTGTGCAAAAATAATGGGCATTACACCAGATGCATTCAACTTAAGCGGAATGTACTGACGTGCTCCCATAACATTCTTTTCGTATCCACCAGAAGCTGTTCTTCTTGCGTACTGTACCGGAATTTGTCTAACTGCCATTGTTAGGTAAACACTAGCCAAGATTACCAAGAACCAAACTATAACCTCAATCAGCATGAACATGATTCCTCCTGTATTGTTGGTAGTTCTTGAAACAAATTCTTGCGCAAATGCCTGTGGCAATGTTGCAATGATTCCCACCATAATCAACAGGGAGATACCGTTTCCGATTCCCTTGTCGGTGATTTTCTCACCCAACCACATGGCGAATACACATCCTGTAACCAATATAATAACAGCTGGAACGATAAAATCCAAACCTTTACCCAAAACAAAAGCACTATCTGGCACACCTAAGGCACCAAGACCGTACAAGTAGGCGGGCGCTTGGACAATACAGATACCAATGGTTAACCAACGGGTTATCTGGTTGATGGTTTTTCTACCACTTTCGCCTTCTTTTTGTAGTTTTTGAAGATAAGGAATGGCTATTCCCATCAACTGTACTACAATGGAGGCGGAGATATAGGGCATAATACCCAAAGCGAAGACCGAGGCATTCGCAAAAGCACCACCCGTAAAAGCATTAAGAATTCCCAAGATACCGTTCTCGGTGTTCGAGGATAATTCCGCCAATTGGGCAGTATCAATACCAGGAAGAACAACTTGAGCTCCAAATCGGTAAACCAATAATAGTCCCAATGTAAGGATGATACGCTGTCTCAGTTCATCAATCTTCCAGATATTTGATATGGTCTCAATAAATTTCTTCATGCTATATGTCTTATAAACTTATTGCTTCACCTCCTGCTGACTCGATGGCAGCTTTTGCGGAAGCAGTAAATTTATGTACCGATACTTTAAGGGATGCCTTTAATTCGCCATCACCCAAAATCTTTACCAAGTCGTTTTTGTGGGCCAAACCGTTTTCAATAAGTGTTTCCAAGGTAACCTCTTTTTTCACGGCACCCTTGTCCACCAATTCCTGAAGTCTGCCCAAATTGATTCCTGTGTACTCTTTTCTGTTCATGTTGGTGAAACCGAACTTGGGTACACGTCTTTGCAATGGCATCTGCCCCCCTTCAAAACCAATCTTTTTGGAATATCCAGATCTAGACTTGGCTCCTTTGTGTCCACGGGTAGAAGTGCCCCCTTTTCCGGAACCCTCTCCTCGTCCTACACGTTTTCCTTCTTTGTGCACAGCGCCATCCGCTGGTTTTAGATTATTCAAATCCATGTGCCTTTATATTTTAAGCTTCCTCTGTGGAAACCAAGTGTTTTACCTTATTTACCATTCCAAGGATACTAGGAGTTGCTTCGTGCTCAACTACCTGTCCGATCTTATGCAATCCAAGAGCCTCCAAAGTTCTTTTTTGGTTCTGTGGCTTTTTGATGCCGCTCTTTACTTGTTTAACTTTAATCTTTGACATGTTATCCTCTATTTATCCTTTAAAGACTTTTTCCAAAGAAACTCCTCTTTGCTTTGCAACGGTGTCAGCACTTCTCAATTGCAACAGGGCATCAAAAGTAGCTTTTACCACGTTGTGCGGGTTGGAAGATCCTTGCGATTTAGACAATACATCCTGTACCCCAACAGCTTCCAATACGGCTCTTACAGCTCCACCGGCGATTACCCCGGTACCGTGCGATGCAGGCTTGATATAAACACGTGCACCACCGTATTTTCCTTTTTGCTCGTGAGGAAGTGTTCCTTTGTTCAATGGAATACGAACCAAGTTCTTTTTGGCATCCTCGATAGCTTTGGCGATAGCTGTGGCAACCTCTTTGGATTTTCCCAAACCATGTCCAACAACTCCGTTTTCATCACCAACAACAACTATGGCCGAAAAACCAAAGGCTCTACCCCCTTTTGTTACCTTGGTAACACGTTGTACTCCAACCAATCGGTCTTTCAACTCCAGTCCACCTGGCTTTACTATTTCTACGTTTTTGTATTTCTGGTACATAGTTTATTAGAATTTTAGTCCTGCTTCCCTAGCTCCTTCAGCCAATGATTTTATTCTTCCGTGATATAGGTTTCCTCCCCTATCAAAAGCAACGGCTTCAACACCAAGCTTAAGAGCTTTTTCAGCTATGGCCTTACCCACGTTGGTCGCAACCTCGGACTTTGTTCCTTTGGAGTCCACATCCTTATCTCTGGATGAGGCTGCCGCCAAAGTTACACCTTTATCGTCGTCAATCAACTGGGCATATATTTCTTTATTGCTTCTGAATACAGACAACCTTGGTCTTGCTTCAGTTCCGAAGGATACTTTTCGTATTCTTCTTCGGATGCGTAATTTTCTTTCAGTCTTAGATAATCCCATAGTCTTAATTATTAAGCTGATTTACCTGCTTTTCTTCTTAATTGCTCACCTACAAACTTCACACCTTTTCCTTTGTAAGGCTCCGGCTTACGGAAACCTCTGATTTTAGCGGCTACCTGACCCACCAATTGTTTGTCGTGAGATGTTAGTTTTACGATAGGGTTCTTCCCTTTTTCGGAGATGGTCTCGATTTTTACTTCGGGAGCGATGTCCAGAACAATGTTGTGGGAGAACCCTAGGGCCAAATCCAATTTTTGTCCTTGATTGCTGGCCCTGTAACCAACACCTACAAGTTCCAATTCCTTTGTCCATCCATTGGTCACACCTTCTACCATATTATTGATAAGAGCGCGGTATAACCCATGCTTTGATTTGTGTTTATTGTCATCGGAAGGTCTTTCCAAAACAACGCTTCCGTCCTCGACTTTAATGTCAATCCCTGAAAACTCTTGGGTAAGTTCTCCCAATTTACCTTTTACAGTAACAACGGAATCTTTCACTTCTATAGTGACTCCATCAGGAATTTTAACTGGACTGTTACCTATTCTTGACATTTTTCTTCTCTTTTCTCAATTAATATACGTAGCACAATACCTCGCCACCTACGTTCTCTTGCTGGGCCTGCTTACTCGTCATTACCCCATGAGAAGTAGAAACGATAGCGATTCCCAAACCATTCAGTACTCTAGGCAAATCGTTAGAGTTTGAATACTTGCGCAGACCGGGCTTACTTACCCGCTGCAATTTTTTAATGATAGGCTCCTTGGTAAATTTATCGTACTTAAGGGCGATTTTGATGTTCCCTTGTACTTTGTCTTCCTCGAATTTATAACTCAAAATATATCCTTGATCGAACAATATTTTGGTAATCTGTCTTTTTAGATTGGAACCGGGGATATCTACAACCCTATGACCTGCCTTACTGGCATTTCTCAATCTGGTCAAATAATCTGAAATTGGATCTGTAAGCATTTCTTTTCTTTATCTAAATTACCAACTTGCCTTTTTAACTCCCGGAATCAAACCCTTATTGGCCATTTCCCTGAACATTACCCTGGATACTCCAAAAGTTCTCATGTACCCGCGAGGTCTACCGGTCAACTTGCAACGGTTTCTCATGCGAACAGGAGAAGCGTTCTTTGGCAACTTCTGTAAAGCCTCATAATCTCCCGCTTCTTTTAGAGCCTTTCTTTTTTCGGCGTATTTTTCTACCATTTTAGCCCTTTTTCTTTCACGGGCTTTCATTGATTCCTTGGCCATACTAGTTCTTTTTAAAGGGTACTCCCAGTTCGGTTAACAATGATTTTGCTTCTTTATCAGTTTCAGCAGAAGTAACAAACGTGATGTCCATTCCGTTGATTCTGTTGATTCTGTCTATATTGATTTCCGGAAAGATGATTTGTTCGGTAACTCCCAAATTGTAGTTTCCCCTACCATCGAATCCTGTAGCCTTTACTCCAGAGAAATCACGCACCCTAGGAAGGGCACTGGTAATCAATCTATCCAAAAATTCGTACATGCGCTCTCCTCTAAGAGTCACTTTTGCACCAATCGGCATTCCTTTTCTCAATTTGAACGTAGCAACGTCTTTCTTGGAAAGGGTAGCGACCGCTTTTTGACCTGTAATGTTGGTCAGTTCGTCAACAGCATGATCAATCAGCTTTTTGTCCGAAACAGCGGCTCCGACTCCACGGCTAACCACTATTTTTTGCAACTTAGGAACTTGCATTACGTTTTTGTAACCAAATTCTTCCGTTAGCGCTTTGATCACGCGCTCCTTATATTCTTGCTTTAATCTTGGAATGTAACTCATGACTAAATTACTTCATTGGATTTTTTGGAAAACCTTACTTTCTTTCCGTCCCTTACTTCATATCCAACACGAGTTGTCTCGCCAGACTTTGGATCGATTAAGGAAAGATTGGAAATATGTATCGGAGCTTCCTTTTTTGTTATGCCTCCTTGAGGGTTGTTCGCACTTGGCTTTTCGTGTTTGGACACCTCGTTGACGCCTTCCACAATAGCTTTGTTCTTTTCACGGTCTACTTTAAGCACTTTACCTTCGCTGCCTTTGTGGTCTCCCGCAATGACTTTTACCGTGTCCCCTGTTTTTATTTTCAACTTCATCTCTCTGATATTTCTTTTATAGCACTTCAGGCGCCAATGAAACAATCTTCATGAATTGTCTGTCCCTCAACTCTCTGGCAACAGGACCAAATACACGTGTTCCCCTCATCTCCCCGGTCGGGTTCAACAACACACATGCGTTGTCGTCGAAACGGATGTAAGAACCATCTGGTCTTCTTACTTCTTTCTTGGTCCTAACAACAACCGCTGTAGAAACAGAACCTTTCTTTACAGTACCGTTTGGAGTAGCCTCTTTTACGGTAACTACAATTTTGTCACCCAAAGATGCGTATCTTCTCTTTGTTCCTCCTAGTACGCGGATGGTCAAAACTTCTTTTGCACCGGTATTGTCCGCAACCCTTAATCTTGATTCTTGCTGTACCATAATTATTTAGCTCTTTCTAGGATTTCTACCAACCTCCAGCACTTTGTTTTGCTCAATGGTCGTGTTTCCATTATTTTAACGGTATCACCTTCGTTGCAATCGTTCTTTTCGTCGTGGGCAACATACTTCTTGGTCTTCAGAACGAATTTCCCGTACATGGGGTGCTTCACTCGTTTTACCTCAGAAACCACTATCGATTTCTCCATTTTGTTGCTGGTAACAACGCCTATTCTTTCTTTTCTTAAATTTCTGTTTTCCATAAGGCAGAACCGATTATTGTAATTCCCTTTTAGTTAATTCAGTTGCAAGTCTTGCTACCGTCCTTCTCGTCTTTCTGATCTGTAAAGGATTTTCCAAAGGAGTAACAGCGTGCGCCATTTTAAGATCAGCGTGTTGCTTTTTGAACTCGGCCAATCGCTCCTTTAGCTCTTCAATTGAAAGTTCTTTTATTTCTGATTGTCTCATCTTTCTTCTCAATTAAAAATTAGGCGGAATAATCCCTAGCCACAATAAACTTGGTTTTAACCGGTAGCTTTTGCGCTGCTAGCCTTAAAGCTTCCTTAGCAACATCCATGGGTACACCACCGACCTCGAACATGATTCTACCAGGTTTTACCACGGCTACCCAATATTCTGGAGCACCTTTACCTTTACCCATACGAACCTCAAGAGGTTTTTTGGTGATAGGCTTGTCCGGGAATATTTTGATCCACAACTGACCTTGTCTTTTCATGTATCTTGTCGCAGCGATACGTGCAGCCTCTATTTGACGGGAAGTGATGAAGTGCGAATCCATGGACTTGATACCGAACATTCCATTGGAAAGCTGGTGTCCTCTCTGGGAATTCCCCTTCATACGCCCTTTCTGGGCCTTACGAAATTTTGTTCTTTTTGGCTGTAACATTTTACCTTACTTTATCTTATTACTTTCTACGACGGGATTTCTTGTTATCCTTGCCGCCTTTTCCTTGACTCTTGCTCAATCCTACCAATGGGGAAAGCTCTCTTTTACCGTAAACCTCTCCTTTCATGATCCACACCTTTATACCCAATCTACCATAGGTAGTGTGAGCTTCGTGCAAGGCATAGTCCACATCTGCACGGAAAGTAGACAATGGAATTCTTCCCTCTTTATAAGATTCTGAACGTGCCATCTCAGCACCGTTCAAACGTCCGGAAATCTGAATCTTGATTCCTTCGGCATTCATACGCATTGCTGCTGCAATGGCCATTTTGATGGCTCTTCTGTATGAAATCCTGCTTTCAATCTGTCTTGCGACACTTGCAGCTACCAAATTTGCGTCAAGCTCAGGTCTCTTAATCTCGTGAATATTGATCTGAACCTCTTTGTTGGTAATTTTCTTAAGCTCCTCCTTAAGCTTGTCCACCTCTTGCCCACCTTTACCGATAATGATACCAGGCCTTGACGTGGTAATGGTAATGGTGATCAATTTCAAGGTTCGCTCTATAATAACTCTAGATACGCTAGCTTTCGCCAAACGCGCATAGAGGTACTTTCTGATTTTATCGTCTTCAGCCAGTTTATCGCCGTAATCATTTCCTCCGTACCAGTTGGATTCCCATCCCCTGATAATTCCTAAGCGATTTCCTATTGGATTGGTCTTCTGTCCCATATTATTCTTCTAGCTTTGAACGTTGTTATTGGCCTCCAAAATCATAGTAACATGATTGGAACGCTTTCTGATTCTATGTGCTCTACCTTGTGGAGCTGGTCTCAATCTCTTCAACATACTTCCTCCATCTACACGGATTTCCTTGATGTAAAGATCAGCTGCCTCAATATCCGCACCCTCATTTTTAGCTTCCCAGTTAGCGATTGCAGAGAGCAAAAGCTTTTCCAGTTTTCTGGATGCTTCTTTTGGGTTGAACCTTAGGGTAGCCAATGCCATCTCAATTTGCTTACCTCTTACCAAGTCAGCGACCAAACGCATTTTTCTTGGAGAAGTCGGGCAATTGTTAAGCTTTGCAATAGCAAGTTGCTTTTTCTCTTCTTTTAACCTTTCGGCCATTTGTCTTTTACGAACTCCCATAGCTTACTTACTTTTTACCTTTGTTTTTAGCTCCTGCATGACCCCTAAAAGATCTTGTAGGTGAAAATTCCCCTAATTTGTGACCTACCATATTTTCAGTTACAAATACGGGAACAAATTGTCTACCGTTATGAACCGCGATGGTTTGCCCAACAAAGTCCGGCGTTATCATTGAGGCTCTTGACCATGTTTTGATAACTGATTTCTTACCTGATTCTATATTGGCCTGGACTTTCTTTTCCAGACTAAAATGAACGTATGGTCCTTTTTTTAACGAACGTGCCATTTACTTTTCTTTTATTTCTTTCTACGTTCTATGATATATCTATTGGTGTCCTTAGTTCTAGAACGTGTTCTAAATCCTTTTGCAGGAATACCGTTCCTAGATCTTGGATGACCTCCTGAAGCTCTACCTTCACCACCACCCATTGGGTGATCAACAGGGTTCATAGCTACTGGTCTAGTTCTTGGTCTTCTGCCCAACCATCTGCTTCTACCCGCTTTACCGGATACCAACAATTGGTGGTCAGAGTTGGATACCGCCCCTATAGTGGCCAAACACGTAGCCAAAACCATTCTTGTTTCACCAGAAGGCAATTTCAAGGTCACGAACTTACCATCTTTCGCCATCAACTGGGCAAAAGTTCCAGCACTACGCGCCATAATAGCACCTTGACCGGGTCTCAATTCTATACAAGACACAACAGTACCCAATGGAATCTCACCCAATGGGAGTGCATTTCCAATTTCTGGAGCAGATCCAGTTCCAGACTTGATTGTCTGACCTACCTGCAGTCCGTTTTGGGCAACTACATACCTTTTTTCACCATCCTTGTATTCCACCAAGGCGATAAATGCAGTTCTATTGGGGTCGTACTGAATAGAAACAACAGTTGCCTCTACCCCTTGTTTATCCCTTTTGAAATCGATGATTCGATATCTTCTTTTATGGCCACCACCTTTATGGCGCATGGTCATCTTTCCTTGACTGTTCCTACCGCCCGTCTTTTTGATCGGAGCAAGCAAGCTTTTCTCCGGCTTATCAGTAGTAATCGCGTCAAATCCGTTTACTACTCTAAAACGCTGACCAGGGGTTATCGGTTTTAATTTTCTAACTGACATTTCTCGTCTTTATAGATTACTGTAAAAATCAATAATATCACCTTCAGCCACATCAACGATCGCCTTTTTGATTGCATTCGTCTTACCGTGCTGAATTCCGGTTTTTGTATAACGACTCTTACGCGATGGACCATAGTTCATGGTTCTCACCTTTTCAACAGAAACACCATAAGTAGCCTCTACCGCTTCTTTGATTTCCAACTTGTTAGCGGTTGGATTTACAAAGAATCCGTAGCGATTGAAAAGCTCGCTATCAGCGGTCATTTTTTCCGTAATGATCGGTTTTATCAACACACTCATGATACTTTTATTTCTTTAGGTTCGATTCAATTCTTTCCAAAGCGCTTTCCGTCAATACTAAACTTGTTGCGTTAACAATTTTGTAAGTATTTAATTCTGAGCCTGTTACAACCTCGGAACGCTCCAAATTACGCGACGACAAATATACGTTATTATTTGAATCGCCCAACACAATAAGAGACTTTTTATTTTCTATTCCCAAGGAAGACAAGAAATTAACGAAGTCCTTTGTTTTTGGAGCTTCAAAACTGAAGTCTTCCACAACCACTATCGATTGTTCTTTGGACTTTATGCTCAAGGCCGATTTTCTGGCCAATCGCTTCATGTTCTTGTTCAACTTTTGGGTATAATCCTTTGGTCTTGGACCAAAGATTCTACCACCACCTCTAAATATTGGTGATTTAATGCTACCGGCCCTTGCGGTACCCGTACCTTTTTGTTTTTTGATCTTTCTGGTACTACCAGCGATTTCCGCTCTTTCTTTAGCCTTATGTGTCCCTTGTCTCTGATGGGCCAAGTACTGCTTTACATCCAAATAAATAGCGTGCTCATTAGGCTCTATAGCGAAAACATCGTCGGAAAGCTCTACTTTCCTACCTGTCTCTTTTCCCTTGATATCTAAAACTACTACCTTCATCATTTCCACCTTTGAATTGTTACGTAAGCATTTTTATGACCTGGAACACACCCTTTAACTACCAAAAGATTTTTCTCAGGAACCACTTTCAATACTTTTAAGTTTTGCACGGTAACTCTGTCACCGCCCATTCTACCGGCCATTCGCATACCTTTCACAACTTTGGAAGGGTAAGATGCAGCACCGATGGAACCAGGAGCTCTCAATCTGTTGTGCTGGCCGTGGGTCGCCTGTCCAACTCCTCCAAAACCATGACGTTTTACAACACCTTGGAATCCTTTTCCTTTTGATGTACCTACCACATCAACAAATTCTCCTTCTACAAATAGATCAACACCTACAGTGTCCCCCAATTTGTATTCACCTTCAAACCCTTGGAACTCAACGACTTTCTTTTTGGGAGAAGTACCTGCTTTTTTGTAGTGACCTGTTTCGGCCTTATTAGCACGTTTTTCTGCCTTGTCATCGAAACCTAGTTGAAGGGCTCTGTACCCGTCTACCTCTTCGGTTCTGACTTGGGTAACCACGCATGGCCCAGCTTCCAATACGGTACATGGAACGTTCTTTCCATTCTCGTCGAAAATGCTGGTCATACCGATTTTCTTACCTATTAACCCAGACATATTTAATTAATTAACAATTATTTACTTTTTATAACTCTTGCCAACTTCTTGGCAAAAAAATTGGGTCAAGAAAATATTCTGTTCTGACCCAGATTTTTTTCTTTCACCGTTTTTCCCGAACCATCGTTTGGGACATGTTGCTCCCGCCTAGGGCAGAAACATTATCAGACTTTGATCTCAACCTCCACGCCACTTGGAAGTTCCAACTTCATAAGGGCATCGATGGTTTTTGATGAAGAGCTGTAAATATCCAATAATCTCTTGTAAGAGCTCAATTGGAACTGCTCTCTCGATTTTTTGTTCACGTGGGGTGAACGCAAAACCGTAAATATCTTTTTGCGTGTTGGCAATGGAATTGGTCCAGTCACCACAGCACCTGTTGTTTTTACTGTCTTAACGATCTTCTCAGCAGATTTGTCCACCAAATTGTGATCGTAAGATTTCAATTTTATTCTAATTTTTTGACTCATCTTGCTGAAAAATTAAGCGGTTACTCCTTTAGCTGCTTTGATTACTTCTTCCGCGATATTGGAAGGCGTATCTGCATAGTGTGAAAATTCCATTGTGGATGTTGCCCTACCTGAAGACAATGTCCTCAAGGAAGTAACATAACCAAACATTTCCGATAGCGGCACTTCAGCCTTGATAACCTTGGCACCTGCTCTATCCGACATACTGTTTACTTGCCCCCTTCTACGGTTCAAGTCACCAACAATGTCACCCATGTTTTCTTCTGGAGTAAGTACCTCCAACTTCATAATTGGCTCCATAATCACTGCTTTCGCTTTTTTGGCAGCAACCTTGTAACCCAATTTTGCAGCAAGTTCGAAAGAAAGCTGGTCGGAATCCACAGGGTGGAAAGAACCATCTTTAAGGGTAATTTTCATGGAATCCATTTCGAATCCGGCCAAAGGACCATTTTTCATGGCCTCTTTGAATCCTTTCTCAACGGATGGGATAAATTCCTTGGGAATATTACCACCTTTGATTACGTTAACAAACTCCAGTCCGGACTTACCTTCTTCAGCTGGCTCCATAGTAAATACGATATCGGCAAATTTACCACGACCACCGGTCTGCTTTTTGTATGTTTCTCTGTGATCGGCCGTTCCGGTAATAGCTTCTTTGTACTCTACCTGGGGTTGACCCTGGTTAACATCTACCTTAAACTCACGCTTTAAACGATCACAAATAATATCCAAGTGAAGCTCACCCATACCAGAAATAATGGTCTGACCGGATGCTTCGTCTGTTTTTACCTGGAAGGTTGGATCCTCTTCGGCCAATTTAGCCAAAGCCATACCCAATTTATCAACATCAGCTTTAGTTTTTGGCTCTACCGCGATACCGATTACCGGCTCTGGGAATTGCATACTTTCCAAAACAATTGGATGTTTTTCATCAGAAAGGGTATCCCCAGTCTTAATATCTTTAAAACCAACTGCCGCACCAATATCCCCTGCTTCGATAAAGTCAATTGCATTTTGCTTATTGGAGTGCATTTGGTAGATACGAGAAATACGCTCTTTATTACCTGAACGGTTGTTCAAAATATAAGAACCTGCGTCCAAACGACCAGAATATGCCCTAAAGAATGCCAAACGACCTACGAAAGGATCGGTTGCAATCTTAAATGCAAGAGCGGCAAATGGTTCTTTTGGATCGGGTTTTCTTCTTTCTTCTTTCTCCGTATCTGGATTGATACCTACGATATCATCTTTATCCAAAGGTGATGGCAAGTAACGGCAAACTGCATCCAACAAAAATTGTACCCCTTTATTTTTAAAGGAAGAACCACAAATCATTGGAATAATAGCCCTGTCCATAACAGCAGCGCGCAAAGCGGCGTGCACCTCATCTTCAGTGATGGAATCTTCGTCTTCGAAGAATTTTTCCATCAACTCTTCATCATATTCTGCAACAGCTTCGATTAGGGCAGCTCGGTACTCCTTAACTTCAGCCTTCATCTCTTCAGGAATATCAACCACATCAAAGGTAGAACCGAAGTTATCCTCGTGCCATACAACAGCCCTGTTCTTGGCCAAGTCAACAATACCTCTAAAGTCTGCTTCGTCACCTATTGGCAATACAATTGGCACCGCATTGGAACCTAACATCTCACGAACCTGCTTACACACGTTCAAGAAGTTGGAGCCTTGACGGTCCATTTTGTTCACGAAACCGATTCTTGGCACTTTATAGTTATCGGCCAATCTCCAGTTGGTTTCGGACTGTGGCTCAACACCATCAACAGCACTGAACAAGAACACCAATCCATCCAACACACGAAGTGAACGGTTTACTTCAACCGTAAAGTCAACGTGTCCGGGAGTGTCAATAATATTAAAGTGGTAATCTTTTGTGTCAGGTAACGGTTGTGCATTCTCCATTGGAAACTTCCATGTACAAGTGGTAGCCGCAGAGGTAATGGTAATACCACGCTCTTGCTCTTGCTCCATCCAGTCCATGGTTGCGGCACCATCGTGCACTTCACCAATTTTATGACTCACACCTGTATAGAAAAGAATACGTTCTGTAGTAGTTGTCTTTCCAGCATCAATGTGAGCTGCAATACCTATATTCCTTGTATATTTTAAATCTCTTCCCATTGTATTGATTAGAATCTAAAGTGCGAGAATGCTTTATTGGCCTCGGCCATTTTATGTGTGTCTACTCTTTTCTTCACTGCTGCACCTTCTTCCTTGGCCGCCGCCAAAATCTCAGCAGCCAGTTTCTGTGCCATTGATTTCTCGTTACGCTTTCTTGAAAAGCTGATCAACCATTTCATGGCAGTGGAAATTTTCCTATCTGGACGAATCTGCATAGGAATCTGGAATGTTGCACCACCCACTCTTCTACTACGAACTTCTACGTGCGGCATAACATTTGAAAGGGCATCCTTCCACAGCTCCAATCCTGTTTTCTCTTCGTCAGTGTTCTTTTCGTCAACAATTTCAATTGCATCATAAAAAATCTTGAATGCAACTGATTTTTTACCGTCCCACATCATCATGTTCACGAAACGTGTAACAAGTTGATCGTTAAATTTTGGATCCGGTAATAACGGTCTCTTTTTTGCCTGTTTTTTTCTCATCGCTTCTTCTTAAAAATGATTAATTTTTAGGACGCTTTGCACCATACTTAGATCGTCGTTGCGTTCTTCCCGCAACACCTGCGGTATCCAATGCTCCACGAACGATATGATATCGCACACCAGGCAAATCCTTTACTCTCCCGCCTCTTACCAATACTATCGAGTGCTCTTGGAGATTGTGACCTTCACCAGGGATATATGCGTTCACCTCTTTACCATTGGTCAACCTCACCCTTGCAACTTTACGCATTGCAGAGTTTGGTTTTTTTGGCGTTGTAGTGTAAACACGTGTACAAACCCCTCTTCTTTGAGGACACGAATCCAAAGCAGCCGATTTACTCTTCTTGGTAATTGTGGCCCTTCCTTTTCGTACTAATTGTGAAATTGTTGGCATTAAATTTCTTTTAAAAACTAAATAACCCTCATTTTGAGGGCTGCAAATGTAGTAATTATTCCCAATAATTCAAATCCCCAGTAATTAAATTTCAAACAGAAGTAAAAAAATTCAAAACCAACACAGCGCAATACACCAAAAAGGACAAGAAAGGAAAAACAGAAGCATTGTATATCAAAGGATTATATATTAAGGTACCCATTGTGTATTTTGATGAAATTTGTCATTTTGAGCAGACTTCAAGGGAGCATGAGTGAAATTTGTATCGAGAAAAAGAATTTATATCCAAAAAGGTTTTCGATACGTTTTTTTGTTCATCAAAATTACCTGAGCCGGCACCTACAACTAAAGTTTTATGTTGAAAATGTACAATAGGTATTAACGTGTAAGGGCCAAAAGTAAAAATTCACATCTTCTTAACATAACCCCCAATCCACCAACCACCACACTAATCCCACTAAAACTTTCCAAAAAAAATCACTTATACGAACTGTACCTTTCATATAAATGAGGTCTCATAACGAATATTTACATTAAGAGCAATTACACCCCCATCAAATTATAGAGTTATCAATGAACTCTAATGATTTTGCAGTTATCTCATTTAATGACCCCCTCTTAAAGATTTTATAAAATTAGTTTGGATTATTAACATGAAATTATGATTTTAGCGATTAGCTAATTCAAATAATTTAACAATGAGAACAAAACTTAATGGATTGTTAACGCTATTATTGGCGTTTGTTGTGCATATATCCTATGCACAAGACAAGACGATTACAGGTACAGTTACGGATGCCGATGGGCTCCCGCTGCCTGGGGTCAACATTGTCGTTGAAGGGACCACAACAGGTACCCAAACAGATTTTGATGGAAATTACGCCATCAGCGCGAGCGAGGGGCAAACATTGCTTTTCACTTACATTGGGCAAAGACCCTCGACAAAAGTTGTCGGCGCTAGCAGCGTAATCAATGTTCAAATGGTGGAAGACACCCAAGCCCTTGAAGAGGTAATTGTTACCGCGCAAGGTATTAAACGTGAAAAGAAGGCCTTGGGTTATGCGGTTTCTTCTGTTGGTGAAGAAGACTTGGAACAACGTGCCGATGGTGATGTTGCCAGAGTACTTTCCGGTAAAGCCTCTGGTGTAAACATTACCGCCGCGGGTGGTATGTCCGGTTCCGGTACCAACGTTGTAATTAGGGGTTTAAGCTCCTTTAGCGGAAGTAACCAGGCGCTTTTTGTAGTGGATGGCGTTCCTTTTAGTAGCGACACTAACGCTCAGGGTAACTTTCTGGATGGCAACACAGGTTCTTCCAGATTTTTGGATTTGGATCCGAACAACATTGCCAGCGTGGAGGTACTTAAAGGTTTGGCCGCTGCCACACTATATGGTACACAAGGTAAGAATGGTGTAATCTTGATAACAACCAAAGCTGGTTCAGGCGAAGGTGGTGCCAAAAAAACAGAGATTACGGTAAACCAATCTTATTTTGTCAATGCCATGGCCTCATTACCTGATTACCAAGATGAGTATGGTGGTGGTTTTGACCAATCTTTTGGATGGTTCTACAGTAACTGGGGACCTAAATTCGAAAGAGGTGGTGTTGCAGGATGGGGGAACCAACCTGCTATCGACGACAACGGTACGCTTCCACACCCTTATTCGACAACTGCGATTCAAGCCACAAGGGATGCCTTCCCAGAACTCCAAAATGCACGATATGACTGGAGACCTTACGATAGTGTTGAAAACTTCTTTAGACCGGGTGGTGTAAGCAATACGTCCGTCAACATTAATGGTGGTACTCAGGATGGCTCTACATCATTCAACGTTAACCTAGGTTACTTGAACGATGAAAGTTTTGTTCCTGGCAACGAGTTACAGCGTTTCAATATCTCCGTTGGTGGTAGAACACAACTTACCAATAAATTTACCATTAGTGCCGCCATGAACTATTCCAGAACTGACTATCGCACCCCTCCAGTTGCGGCGAGTAGAGGTAATGGTAGTTTAGGTTTCTCTACGTTCGGTGCTGTATTCTTTACACCAAGAAACGTTGACTTAATGGGATTGCCTTTCGAGAACCCCATTGATAATTCCAGTGTGTACTATAGAAATGGTAACGATATCATGAATCCAAGATGGATTGTGAAAAATGCGCAAAACTCCCAGTTGACCAACAGGTTCTTCTGGAATGCTTCTGCCAACTACGCACTTTCCGATAACTTGGACCTAACCTACAGGGCAGGTATGGACTTCTATACTGAAAGAAACACTCAATATTCGAATAAAGGTGGTGTTACATTCAACAATGCCATTTTCGGTTTCTTGAACACATACGATAACAACAATACCATCTGGGACCACTACTTGGCACTTAATGGTAATTATGACCTTTCTGAAAAATTGGGTATGACTTTCACCGCTGGTGCAACAACAAGATCTACCACGTTTGACCAGCAAGGGGTTCAAAGTACGGGACAGTTGGTTTATGGAGTGGTACGTCACTTTAACTATTCCAACCAATTACCTATACAGTATACCGAAAGAAGAAACATCGCCGGTGTTTTAGGTCAGGTTACTTTGGACTATGACAACATGTTGTTCTTAACAGGTTCCACCAGAACAGACTGGGTATCTAACTTGATTACGGAAAACAACAGTAGAACATACCCCAGTGGAAGTATTTCTTTCTTGCCAACGGCCGCATTCCCAGAATTGCAGTCCCAAGGAGGTCTTAACTTCTTAAAGTTGAGAGCAGGTATCGGTTCTTCCGCTACTTTTCCAACTGCGTACCCTACTGTAGGTATTGTTGAGCAAAACACGCAAGTTTACGGTGAAGGTGGTGGAATTACCACAAACCAAGTTGCAAGTTTTAAAGCAAATCCCGACCTGAAACCCGAGCTATTGTCTGAATTTGAATTAGGTTTTGAATCCAGATTTTTCAATAGCCGAGTTTCCTTGGACTTCACATATTTTGACCGCACAACAAAGGACTTGATCGTGCGTGAACCTTTATCGCCATCTACAGGTTTTACTTTTACCCAAAGTAACGTTGGTAAAATCGAGGGTGATGGTATTGAAATCGATGCCTCTGTGGATTGGTTCAGAAGTGATTCCCCAGATGGATTCAACTGGAACACTAGAGCAAATTTCTCCACGTACAATCCAGTGGTTACAGAACAAGAGCAGGACATTATTATTTACGCTGGTAGTTCTACCCTGTTCGTAGGTGGTAACGCGGCAATTAAAGGCAAACCTCTCGGGGCCATGGTGGGAACTGCTGTGGGTAGAGATGCAGATGGGAATTTCCTAGTGAACGATGCCGGTGATTATGTTATTGTTGAGCAGGATTTGGATGGGAATGTTCCCGTAATTGGTGATCCAAACCCGGATTACATCATGAACATCATCAATAGCATGTCCTTCAAAAACTGGAACTTTGGTTTCCAATTGAGCCATACCAAAGGGGGTGACATCATGTCAAATACAATCGCCACCCTTCTTGGCCGTGGTTTGATCACCGAAACTTTGAACAGAGAGAACACTTATATTTTGCCTGGTGTTTTGCAAAGTACAGGCGAAGTGAACAACAAACAGACAAACAACGCATCTTACTACTTCGACAACGTTTTGTTCGGTCCTGCCGAATTAAAGGTTTACGATGCTTCGGTAATCAGATTGCAAGAGGTTTCTTTGGGTTATTCTTTCCCGAAAAAGTTTTTGGACAAGACTCCATTTGGGACTTTGACCATTACCGCACAAGGTTTCAACCTATGGTATGATGCCTACAACACACCAGATGGTGCCAACTTTGATCCAAACGTTCAAGGCGCGGGTATCGGAAATGCCCAAGGATTCGATTTCATCAACGGACCTAGCGCTAGAAAATACGGTTTAAGCGTCAAAGCATCGTTTTAAATAAAAAATAGCTAAAATATTATGAAAAAAATAGGTAAATATATAACCGTTGTCTTTCTACTAACAGGATTGTTAAATTCTTGTGAGACAACCGATTTGGATCTCCGAGTGAGTCCTAACGACCTTGCTGCCGATCAGGCAGACCCAGGATTGCTACTGAATTCGATTCAGCTTGCCTACGCGGACAACATGTTCGATATAAGCAAATTGGGCGGTGAGCTGACCAGGCTTGAGTACATGAGCGGAAGAAACTACTTTAACAACTACCCGGGTTCAACATTCGATGACATCTGGGCAAGAACCTACAGTAGTGATAATTCCTTCGAAGGCGTGGATCTTGGCATTTTTACAAACGTTCAAAGCCTAGAGGCCATAAATGCTGAAAGCGACGTGGATTATTCCTTCCATATTGCAGTGGGCAAAACATTACAGGCCCACATGCTAATGTTGATCACCGATTATATCGGGGAAGCTGCGTACTCCGAAGCGGGTGACCCAGACCAGTTCCCTGCTCCCTTGTTGGACGATGGGGCCTCTGTTTATACCAGTGCATTGGCTTTGTTGGACGAAGCCGAAAGTTTGTTCGCCACAAATCCCGGAACAGTGGGAGCCACAGATTTCTTTTACGATGGAGATACTTCCTTGTGGATCAAAGCAGTGAACTCTATAAGACTGAAAGCTTATGTTACCACTGGTAACACTGCCGCTTTTGATGCTGTAATTGCTGAAGACAATTATATAGATGACGTTGAGGAAGATTTCCAATGGCAATATGGGTCTCGTGAACTGCAACCGGACACACGCCATCCTGATTATGCCGACGACTACCAACCCAGTGGCGCAGACCTGTACCGACCCCTTTGGTTGATGCAGTATATGCAAAATGTGGACGACCCGAGATTGCGTTATTATTTCTATCGTCAAGTTGCCGAAACTCCCGGAGCTCCCGGAGTAGACCCCAACGAGGAAACCTTGGCCTGTTCTTTAGCCGTACCACCACTTCATTATCAAGAAAGTGAGTGGGCATACTGTAGCTTGCCCAACGGTTACTGGGGAAGACAACACGGTAACAATGAAGGGGGTCCACCTGACGGTTTCACAAAAACTGCAGTCGGTGTTTACCCACAAGCTGGTAAATTTGATGACAGTGATTTTGGTGTTGTAGGTCTAGGACTTGGGGGCGGAGGAGCTGGTATTCAGCCCATCATCCTTTCATCATATGTAGATTTCTGGAAAGCCGATAACGCCATGGCCAAAGGGGAATCCAATGCTGTAGTTGCGGAGTTGTTTAGGTCGGCATTGACCAAATCCATGGCAAAAGTAAGACCATTTGCTGCTTTGGATCCAACTGCCGATTTAAGCTTTGAGCCTTCAGAGACCGATGTGACAACATGGATAGATGGTATTATTGCCGATTTCTTGGCAGCTACTGGAGATGATCAAATGAACATCTTTGCCGATCAATATTTTGTTACTCTGTACGGTGGAGCTGTTGAAGCTTACAACTACTACAGAAAAACAGGATATCCTACAAACCTGGCCCCAAACTGGGAAGCTAATCCAGGTCCATTCCCAAGAACCTTCCTATACCCTCAGAATGAGGTTATTACAAATCCGAATTTGACACAAAAAACGGATATGACAGGACAGGTTTTCTGGGATACAAATCCGGCATCACCAGCATTCCCAGAAGCCCAATAACATAAAAAAAATTGAAAATCATGAAATTTATAAATAAATCACTTTTAGCCGCAGCTCTAGCGCTAGTCGGATTCACATTCAATTCGTGTGATGATGGTGACGCTGTGATTGACGAAGTATTTGCCAATACCACAAGTGGTATTGTGCTAAGAACAGTGAATGTGGAATCGGACGAACTGCCCATTGGGCAATCCGACTCCTACTTTGCTGTCGAATTAGAAATGCAGGACGAAGAAGACGGTGCTCTGGTGGAAAGCCTGGATGTATTCGTTTCCTTTACAGACAACACAATTGAAGAAGGAGGAACGGATTATAGTGCTGCCGAGGTTCAAGTTGGGACCGTTTCCAGCTCTGAGTTCACTATTGGGGAATATGGATTTCCAAGATACTCCTATAGCATCACCCTTCCAGAAATGTTAAGTGCTCTTTCTCTATCCGAGTCAAACGTAGATGGAGGCGATGTGTTCTCCATCCGCTTTGCAGCTAATTTGGTAGACGGTAGGACGTTCTCAAACGGTCAGAACACAGATACCTCTACAGGATCTTTCTTTGCATCTCCGTTCCAATACAATGCAACGGTTGTATGCCCTCCAACTCCTCCAACTTCTGGGGAATGGACGATAGACATGCAAGATTCCTATGGAGATGGATGGAACGGTGCTTCAGTCTTGATAACCATTGACGGTGAGGCTACCAACTATCTAATAGAGGATGGAGCTGCAGCATCTGAGTCTTTCAATGTTCCTGATGGAACTGAGGTTATCTCCATTGAATTTGTATCTGGAGATTGGGATTCTGAAATAACCTTTCAAGTCACCTCTGCGAACGGTAATGTGATTTTGGACCTAGGTCCAAGTCCTACTGCCGAAATTGAATTGTTGAACTACTGCTTGGACAACTTATAGTCCATCAAGTATTCAAACAAAAAAGCCTGGATTAAAATTAATCCAGGCTTTTTTTGTTCTAATTAGAATTATCCTACGTAATTTCTTATCTTTTTAATCACAAAGAAACACACAATACATTAAGATTCAATTACATGAAAAAATTCATCACACCATTGCTACTATTTCTAACGGGCAATCTAATGTCGGCTCAGTATGCCGGTCAAGTAGCATCGGGCAGTTCATACAACGCTGCATCCAATGCCCTGGTCTCTACTGTCATTGGCGATATGGACGATCAATATGATCGCCTATCAAAACAAACAGGAATTGACGATTTTTCAGGTTCCCCGTATATGAACGATACATTTGTGCCAACCCCTCTTTTTTATGGCGATGAGGGTATGGGCACCTACTATTATAGATACAACGCTTACAACGAAGAAATTGAAATAAAAAAAACCAATTTATTAGAAGAACAGATAGCTGCACTTACCAAGGATAAATCCATAAAAGTGATGGTAAAGGGTAAACCTATGGGCTTTGCCACCTTTATTGACAAAAAAGGAAATACCTTGAACGGCTATCTAACGACAGTTTTAGATGGCAAAACCTACGACCTCTACAAAAGGATAAATGTGAAGTTTACCGAGGGACAGAAAGCACAAAACTCCTTTGTTAAAGCTGTTCCAAACAGGTTTACACACTTTATTGAATACTACTACCAAGAAAAAGGTGTGAACAGAATAGACGAGATTCCCTTAAAAACCAACAAAGTTGCCAAACTGTTCAAAGAGCCGTTAAGATCAGAGGTGAAAAACTACATAAAGGACAATAATTTAGATGTTAAGGAGGAATCTGATTTAATTAAAGTCTTCAACTACCTGAATGAGAGATAACATATTCTTTTTCCTTAATTAATCAACCGGCACATGTTAAAATCATCAATCAAAACATCTCTGGCAATAATTTGTTGCACACTCCTTTTATGTTGTTCCAACAACGACAACTCGATTACTCCCGATGAGTCAGGAGAAGAAACCCCGGAACAAGGAGAAACACCAACAGAAGAAACTCCACAAGAAAACAACGAAGAGGTTGTGGAAAGTGATTTGGGCACGGTAACCTACTTTAACAAAGCTTTGGCAGAAGACCATTACATCCTGTTAAACGACGCCATGAACAACCATGTTTATTTAATGGACAAAAATGGTGATTTGGTGTACGAATGGCCATTGGGAGACCGTAAAATTGGGAACGATGTTGTGCTGCTTGAAGATGGAACGCTGTTGGCCGCATTACAAGCTGAAGGACCCGATATATTGTTTGGTGGTTTTGGAGGGAAAATCCAGATAATCGACAAAGAAGGCAATGCGCTGTGGGACTTTACCTATTCCAATAGCAACCACCGTTTGCACCACGATGTAGAATTATTGCCCAACGGCAACGTGTTGGGCATTGCATGGGAAAAAATGACCCAGGAAGAAGCCTTGGCCAGTGGCTCCAAGCACAATACCGACCTTTACCCGGAATCCATTCTGGAAATTAATCCAACCACGGATGAGATTGTTTGGGAATGGCATGCCAAAGACCATTTAATCCAAGATTTTGATGATACCAAATTAAATTTTGGGGAGGTTGCTGCAAACCCGCAATTAATCGACCTAAATTATGTAAATGCTGAAAACGGCAATATTATGCACATTAACGGTCTTGGTTACGATGCCATCAACGACCTAATATTTTTGAGCGTTAATTTTTACAGCGAAGTATGGATTCTCGACCACAGCACCACAACCGAAGTGGCGGCATCCCACTCGGGCGGAAATTTTGGAAGAGGCGGAGACCTGGTGTATCGCTTTGGCAACCCAAGTGCCTATGGTGACGATGATTCCGAAAGGATGTTTGTAAACAACCATTACCCAAATTTATTTGAGCCTGGAAAAATGCTCATTTTCACCAATGGAGGTGACCTTGGCCAATCCACAGTATACGAATTGGGCTTACCGAATGCACTAACTCAAGAATCCATTCCCACCCTTACCAGCCCTGAAATCCTTTGGAGCTTCACAGATACTGAACTGTATTCCCCAAAAGTTTCCGGAGCTGTTCGCCTTCCCAATGGAAACACCCTTATTACCGAAGGCGACTATGGTATTTGGGAGGTTACGACCGAAGGAGAAGTGGTTTGGAAGTTTTCAGGAGATGGTTTTTTCTGGAGATCATACCATTATGCTAAGGACCACCCTGGAATTATTGCATTAGAACTATAATTCATTGTTTCAAAACATCTTAAAAAATAATGGCCCCATTGGAAATGGATAGGCTACTTTATTGCATCTTTGCATTTAAATTGCAATAAAAAATGAACAGTCAAATCTATGGGATACGGGCCGTTATGGAAGCCATCAACGCCGAACAGCCCATCAACAAGATATTTGTCCAAAAGGGTCTCAAAGGGGAGCTTTACAAAGAACTGGAGTCCTCCGTTCGTAAAAATGGCCTTAGTCTATCCTATGTTCCGGTTGAAAAACTGAACCGCCTCACCCGAAACAATCATCAGGGTGTAGTGGCACAAATATCCCCCGTACAGTTTCATCAATTTGAAGAGTTGGTGGAACAAGTACTATCCAAGGAACAACTTCCCTTGTTTTTGATGCTCGACGGAGTTTCAGATGTTCGGAATTTTGGTGCCATTATCCGAACCGCCGAATGTTGTGGCGTGCATGGCATTATTATTCCAAAAAATGGTTCGGCCCCCATTACGGACGACACCGTAAAAACCTCTGCCGGCGCAGCTTTTAATGTGCCCATTGCCAAAGTAGATCATCTAAAAGATGCCATTTTCTACCTGCAATCTTCAGGTATTGTGGTTACCGGAGCTACCGAAAAAGCCGATGATGAGATCTATGATGTGGACTTTAACCGGCCTACCGCCATCATCATGGGATCTGAAGAAAAAGGTATTTCCCCTTCTACCCTAAACATTATTGATCACCAAGCAAAACTCCCGCTAATGGGCAAAATTGGTTCGTTAAATGTTTCCGTGGCCTGTGGTGTTTTTCTTTATGAGGTGGTTCGGCAAAGAAATAATTAAGAATCATTCCTCATCAGATTCCCTGTAATGGTATTTGATTTCGATTTTTTGTTCAGATTCTTCCGTAGTAGTCTCAATGAAATTACCATCTTCATCAAAATGTTTTAGGAAAGGGTCGTCCTCTTCCTTGTAATCTTCCCGTTCCCAATCGTACTTACGAACCTCGGGAATCCGAACCTTGGTGATCAGGGCAAGCGCAAGCCCCGTGGCAAATCCAGCAAGGTGCCCTTCCCACGATATGCCATCCTTTACAGGAAATATATACCAAATCATGCTCCCGTAAATAAAAACCACAATCAATGACAGTGCTACCAAGCGATAATGCTTGGCAAAAATCCCCTTAAAAAAAATAAAGCTTGTCAACAAATAAATTACACCACTCGCGCCAATATGGTACGATGGTCGCGCAATTGCCCAAGTAAGAAATCCGGACGCCAGTGTTCCTAACAATAATATCCGAAGCGCCGCATTTTGGTAAAAATAGAACAGAAAAGCAGTTAACACGGCCAATGGGATGGTATTGTTGTATAAGTGCGTTATGGAACCGTGGATAAATGGGCTAAAGAGCACTCCTTTTAATCCAGATAACCTTCTTGGGTAAACGCCATAATCGTTTAGGTTGATGCCAAACTGCACCTCGACCCAAAAAACAATCCAAATAGAAAGTACGGCTACCAATGGCGCCAATACTACTGCATTTGAAAATTTAAATGTATCTGAACCCATATACTCACAAAATCAAACATCCCGCCACAATCTTAAATGTATACAAATTGTCAGGTCGACAACAAAAATCCTTTCCAAATTAAGAACAATGGACCATCAAATTTATTTTATTTTTACTCCATGAACGAACCTTTGGCAGAACGCATACGGCCTAAAACTTTAGAGGATTACATCAGTCAGCAACATTTGGTGGGAAAACAAGGCGCTTTAACCACCCAAATCAAAAACGGTGTTATCCCCTCCTTGATTTTTTGGGGTCCCCCAGGAACAGGAAAAACCACCTTGGCCAACATTATTGCTTCTGAAAGCCAACGGCCCTTTTACACTTTGAGCGCCATTAGCAGTGGTGTAAAGGATGTTCGAGAGGTGATTGACAAAGCAAAGCAAAGTGGAGGATTGTTCACTTCCAAAAACCCTATCCTTTTTATTGATGAGATTCATCGTTTTAGTAAATCCCAACAGGATTCATTGCTTGGTGCGGTGGAAAAAGGTTGGGTGACACTTATTGGAGCAACAACGGAGAATCCCAGTTTTGAAGTGATACCTGCACTTTTATCAAGATGTCAAGTATACACCCTAAACCCATTTGGAAAGGATGACCTTATTGCGTTGTTGGAAAGGGCCATTAAAACGGATGTCCATCTTTCCAAAAAACAAATTGAGTTGAAGGAAACGGAAGCCCTGTTACGCCTATCGGGGGGAGATGGACGAAAATTACTCAACATTTTCGAGTTGCTGATCAATTCGGAGGGTAACGACAAAATTACCATCACCAACGATTTAGTGCTCAACAAGGTTCAGAAAAACACGGTGCTGTACGACAAAACCGGGGAACAGCATTATGATATTATTTCAGCCTTTATAAAAAGTATTCGGGGAAGCGACCCGAATGCGGCTGTATATTGGTTGGCCCGTATGATCGAGGGCGGTGAAGATGTAAAATTTATTGCAAGGCGAATGATCATCTTGGCATCCGAAGATATTGGAAATGCGAATCCCACGGCCCTTGTATTGGCCAACACCACTTTCCAGTCCGTTACCACTATTGGATACCCTGAGGCTAGGATAATCTTGAGTCAATGTGCCACCTATTTGGCAAGTTCGCCAAAAAGTAATGCCAGTTACATGGCCATTAACGAAGCCCAACAAAAAGTGCGTCAATCTGGAGATCTTTCAGTGCCTATACCACTCCGGAATGCCCCTACCAAATTGATGAAGGATTTGGGGTATGGAAAAGGATATGACTATGCCCATAACCACGAAAATAATTTTGTGGATTTTGAATTTCTTCCCGATGAAATTTCCGGAACTACATTTTACAGACCAGGGAACAACCCAAGGGAAAATTCCATGAAGGACTTTTTAAAGAAAAGATGGAAAAACAAGTATGATTTTTAAAACTTGATATTCAGCTCTTTATGTACTTTTTTACCGTTCTCGGAATACTCCAACAGCCATTTGCCGTCTTTTTGAAAGACCACCGCATTATTGCCTTTAAAATCGGTCATAAAAACATTTTCCATCGAAGTAGCTTCCAACCTTAGTACAACTTTCGGTGTACTGTCCACCAATTGGTAGCCATTTTCGGTAGATTGGGCATATAAAAGGCTTGTGGGAACCGTGGTCGTTTTATCCGTATCGGAATCCCTTATAATTGTAGAAGGCTTTGGCGTTACACTTTTATAAACCTGTTCTTCCGTAGTGGCCTTTTGTTCCACAACGTGCTCTTTGGACGCTTCTTCCACCGATTTTACATCATCCTTAAAACTAACGGTTACTGGTGCTTCCCTATTTACTTCCTCTTTTTTGGGCTCATAGGCATAATCCATACCGGCATAAGAAACAAATGCTTTCTGAATGGCATCCTTATAGGCTTCATCATATTCCTTGATCTTAGTTTTCCCTTCAACGGACCTAAATACTTCAACATTATTACAATCCTTGAGAGCGATGGTGATTTTTGTAGAAAAAAGTGAGGAATCATCAACCAAGTCGGCCATAAGTCCCAGACATCTATTGCCTGCCAAATCTACTGGCAAGGCATCATCATAAACAACATTAAAACCGTTTTGTTCAAAAAAATATTTTACCAAAGTGCTGGTCTGATACTCGTTTACTGATTTGAAAGCGTCAAACTTTTTTGGGACAATTATATATTTATAGTTGTTCAGTTGAGCGTTTACGGCACCGCCCAATCCCATTGTCAAAAGCAATATGTACAATACTTTATATTTCATATAGTAAAAGTAATCAATTACTGTTCCAAGATATGATATTAAATCCGAACTGTAAAGAGGCGTAATGGCTATCAGCCACATTGCTATAGCTTAAAAGGTTGTCTGCCAAAACATAAAAATTAACAGGCCCAAATTGAAGATTTGCACCCAATCCAATATTTGTAAAAGAATATTTATCAACGGTATACGTGGCTTTTAAGGAAGCGGTCCTTCCAAACCTTCTTTGGTAAAAACCGGTCAATGCGGCCTGTACGCCCCGGGGTCTTTTCATCATAAACAATTGGCCTCCCACACTATTCCTGTAATAATCGCGATTGTTCCCACCTCCCCCGTTAACAGCACATCCGCAATTTTCGAACAAGGGACTTCCTCCTCCTTCACCAAAATCGTGTCTAACGGAGCCATAAACCTTAATTGGCCTTAATGAAATATAACTGGATTGGTTTTCACCATGGGGCAGCGCCCCATCAATCTCATCAATGAGCTCTTGCCATAAATCGTTGTCCACATTGTTGATGTCCTCCGGAAGAAAAACAGAAATCCCGTCGGTAGTTGTGCTACCGCTAAAGGTGTAGTTCCACACATCCTTTGAGTTATTGATAAACCCAATATCCAAAACACTTCCTGTTATTGTAGTCTGCGGGCTGAGGTTATAGCTAAAGCCAAAATCAAAACCAAGTCCAAGGTTTCCGCCCAACAATACGCGCTCCGTAAAAACACTTGCCAAATCCTTTTGTGTGGTTCCCGTATCTTCCTCAATAATATCGTAAAACTCTCTTACCCCTGCCGTTTGGAATTGCATATCGGCATTAATAGTGCTCTCGTAAACATTATTTTGCCCTTGTCGTGTAGTAAAGGAACCTGAGTTGTTTATGGACTGGAATTGAAAAATACTGGAATATATTTTAGCCCTTGCCCCCAAGGTAAGTGCTGTGCTTGCCTTTCTGTTGATTCCAAAATGAAACACATTGATCATCTCTCCACGAAGATTTAAGTCCCCTAGATCAAAACTCCGCCCAATGTTGCTGCCTCCATTACCTTCAAATGCCAAAATAGCCAAATCCTTGGGCCAATATGAGATGATGTCCATTTCACCGTACATTCCAAAGGAGTAGTAGTCATCCGGCCTATTTTTACCTCTAAAACCCACGGTAATTCCCTCTATCTGACTTGTAGTGCTGAAATCGTCCTTATCTCCCATTACATCCAACAACCGCTCTTGGACTTTTGTGGTAAAATCAACACCGTCGTTGGCAAAGAGATCGTTCACGGTAACACCACTGGTTGCACCTTGTACAGATAGTCCAGAAATCACAGGAATGCCAGTATGCCATTTTTGCGATGTTTTTACTCCCGGATTTACCATCAAAGATTGTGGGATTTCATAAAAATCGTATAATAACTCCTTGTTTTGGGCAAAAACAGTGGTGCCACAAAATAAGGAAATCAATATAAGTTTTGGGGCTATTCTCATTGCAATTGAAATAGGAATTCTCCTCCAGACCGTAATATAAGTTTGGGGTCTTCGGCTGACGAAACACTTGTGTCGTCACTCAAATTATTGGCTGTAATTCGAAGGCTGGATGTGTTTACCAGTATATCGATGCTCTTGCCACCTGCCCCATAGAACACGGGGTTCGTAAAGATGGAATTAGGATCAATTGAGAACGCCTCTGTATCCAGTAATTGGCCAGATTCATCCAAAAACTCAATGGTTATTTCCAGTTGTTTATTTGTTGTGTTCTCTATTTCATAAGTAATTGTACCCTCTAAAAGACGCTCTGCCACATATTGCTCATTGAATGCCTCAAAATTGATCTCTTGGGAGTAAAAAGAGCTTAGTGCTCCTGCCGAGTTTATGGTCTCTTCATCGGATTCAAAATAAAAAAGACCCGAGGCCAAAGTGGGGGTTACCCTTAAATCATCAATCTGATTAAAATCTTGTTCTTCGGTACATGAAGCAATGAAAAATAAAAGGCTAGCCGCCAAGAAGACTGAATGGAATAATCTTTTCATAGCCAAAAACATTTTCTAGTGTCCAAATAATGAGGGTATACCACTCCTAATATAACTCTATAAAATGTTTTTTATTTCAATAAGGTCGTCAATCATTGTACATTCACCATGATTGGAATCCTTATGGAAATTGTAATGAAGCACCTGCATTCCCATTGCTTTGGCACCCAAAATATCCGCCTCTAGGTTATCCCCGACCATCAATGAATTTTGTGGCTCTACCTGTGCCATATCCAGTGCAAGCTCAAAAATATAGCGGTTTGGTTTCTTGACCCCCGCCATTTCAGAATCAATAATTTTCTGAAAATAATGATCGATCCCACTTCCTTTCAGTTTTTTTGATTGCACTTCTTGAAATCCGTTTGTAATAATGTGCAGTTTGTATCGTGGAAAAAGGTATTCCAAAGTCTCCACGGTATTGGGCAACAAATGGGTAAAAGATGATAGGTGAGCGATATAATCGGTGGCCAACACATTGATTACCTCATCGGAAACATGCACGCGGAGCGCATCAAAAGTTCGTTTTAAGCGCTGGTAACGCAGTTCGGATTGACTAATTCCGTTCTCTCGGTACAATGCCCACATTTGCATATTGATAGGCGCATAGACCTCCAAAAAAACATCTAAATCCACCTTCACTTTATGGTCCGCCAATATCTTGGCAAACGTAAGGGCCGAGTTTTTCTCAAAGTCCCAAAGGGTGTGGTCCAAATCAAAAAAGATATCGGTTACTTCGTAATCAAACATAATAGCGTTTTAAAATAGATTGATAGAGTTCCATCCAATCCAAGTGTTGCTTGCCCCCCAAGAGTTCGTTGGAAAAAACCAGAACAAAGTCACCCCTAACTTGTTTCACCAATCGGTACACTTTATCCATTTTCTCAAAAACCTCGTCCTTTTTCTTATACTTGACAAGGGCATAGTCGTGCATGGCAAAGGGATGTATTTTTATCGGTTGCCTTACCTCGGTGTTAATATCATAAAAATAAAAAGGTGTACAGGTACCTGCCCTAAACCCGATTTCGTGCGTGTATCCCATAGAAAAATCATCCGTGAACTCGGTCTCTACCAAGTTCCTGTATGTAGCTGGAACATTCACTTTGTTATATCGAAGCCTGGCATAACTTATGGGCCTGTTAATCAGGTTTCCCAATTGCTTTTTTTCTTCCCGAAGTACATTTTTGTCCGATGTGGATACAAATGATGTGCTCAGTGAAACAATGCTATAATCTGCCACGGACTTGATCAAATAACGAAACTTGTTGTTGGTGGTGGATACATTTTTATCGTGGGCCGAATGCTTGGCAAACTGAAAAAAGAACATGGTCTTTATCGGGAATTTTTTATGGATGTCCACCAACTCAAAGAAATTATCGTAAGGGTCTTTTTTTAGCCTCAACAGGACAGAGAATCGCTCCCAAACATCCCTGAACCTAAAATTACCCAGATCCAACAAAAAGCCACCGAGAGTACGTGAAATTCCGCGCATGGCATAGGCGTGCGACGTAGTGACGTTAATAATAGAAGTGAAGCCGTAACTCTTTTCCTTGGTCTCCAAATCCGGGAAACGTTCTTTTAAAGCCTCTAATAGTTTGTAGGCCCAGAGATCAACCACAGGTAGTTCCAAAAAGTTATTTTGATAAGCTATGCTTTCCTTCACCGGAAACCGGCCCACACTATCCTTGACATGGGGCAAATATTCCTCATACCTGCTCAAAAGGAAAAAACTGGCCGAAAAAATATCAAAGGGAATGGTACTCTTCTCTCCTGAATAAAAAAAACAGGGAATACCGTCCCAATCCGAAACCTTTATCTCCAAATCATTGATTCCCTGTTCGAACAAAAGGTCATTGCTCCTCACAAAAAACTCGTTCTGCAAGGGCTGTTTGGAATAAGTCATCTTGGGCCCATTATGCTTTATAAAGTCTTCGACCTTTGTGGTAAACCCCATCTCCACCCCCAAGATTTTTTCAAAAATTTGCTTGGCGGTATACGTTAATCGGTTGGTCACCTTATGGGTAAAAATCAATAACATAGGCAAAATGGGCTATAGAATTCCTTTGTCCGCAAAACTTACATATTGATTTCTGGCCAAAATCAAATGATCCAATATTTTTATATCCAAAATTTCGGAGGCTGTTTTCAGTTTTTTGGTTATCTGCTTATCGGCTATGCTTGGCTTCAAAGTTCCTGATGGATGGTTGTGGGCGAGAATAATCGCCACAGCTCCAAGTTCCAATGCCTGTCTCAAAACCAATCTAACATCCACCAAGGTTCCCGTGATGCCCCCTTTGCTCAACTGGGCTTTATGCACAACCTTGTTGGAGTTGTTTAAATACACAATCCAAAACTCCTCGTGCGGAAGCTCCCCAATTAAAGGGTAAAGCAGTTCATAAGCGTCATGACTACTCTGTATTTTAATTATTTTGGAAGTATTCTCTAAGCGTCTTCTCCTACCCACTTCCAATGCAGCTGCAATGCTCACGGCTTTGGCCTCTCCAATCCCTTTGAATCGCATCAATTGGTTTACCGAGAGCTTGCCCAATTCATTCAAATTATGGTCCACGGAGGCCAAAATCCTTTTGGAAAGCTCCACGGCACTTTCGTTCCTGTTACCTGAACCGATCAAAATGGCAATTAGCTCGGCATCAGACAGTACAAAACTGCCTTTTTGCACCAGTTTTTCCCTTGGCTTGTCATCGTCTGCCCAATTTTTAATGGAAAAGGAAGCTAGTTTTTCTTGCATGGCCTAAAGATAGGAGAATAATTTTATGTAATTTCCATGATAAATCCTTCATCATGAAATCCCTTTTCAATACCGAGGCACATACCGAAATCTTGGCACGGGTCGACAAACTTTCAGATTCCTCCGAAGGTTTATGGGGCAAAATGAAGGTTGGTCAAATGCTACACCATTGCCAATATCCTTTAAAAATTTCTTTGGAACGGTATAATCCTCAAAACAAACCCAACCCCATACTGAAGCTTATGGGGAAGTTGTTCAAAAAAAGCCTTTACAACGATAAGCCTTGGCGACGAAATCTGCCAACCGCAAAAGGATTAATAGTGGTGGGGGACAAAAATTTTGACGAAGAAAAAAAGGTGTTAGTTGGTTTGATCAACGATTTTCATCAGGAGAAAAATAGAAAAAATTGGGATCCCCACCCCGTTTTTGGTTCCTTTACCCATGAACAGTGGGGCCAAATGCAATACAAACATTTGGACCATCACTTCAGGCAATTTGGGGTTTAAGGATTATTGATAAGTAGCTATAGCTTCGTAGAACTCCACTTCGTCAACACCCATTTGTTGGCATATCCACTTGGCCCCTGCTAAATTGCTCAACTTTGTTGCACTTGAGGTTTCCAATGGCAGTTCACCGTCGGG
Source organism: Flagellimonas sp. L-11 (assembly GCF_056857735.1). Lineage (NCBI taxonomy): Bacteria > Pseudomonadati > Bacteroidota > Flavobacteriia > Flavobacteriales > Flavobacteriaceae > Flagellimonas > Flagellimonas sp. L-11. Next base: position 27,141 of record NZ_JBSXNR010000029.1, on the reverse strand, counting down.
CGTATCCAAAAGGACTTCCCCATTCACTTCTTGATAATCCGGGGTTACATACGGCAGTTTTCTGATCGGGTTTTCCGATGCTTCTACGAGTTTCTTAACCACGACATCCTCATCATTATAAGTAATGCTTCCGCCCTTGACAATACTATCCACAAAAATGCGGTACTGCTCGGTGTAGTTTTCAAAATCCCCATAAGGCCCTTTACCATCCCATTCAATATCACTTAACAAAGCAATATTGGGTCGGTACAAGTGAAATTGAGGAGCATTATCCATTGCAGACAACGGAATATCACCCCCCTCGACCACAATAAAATCGTTTTGCTCGGTTAGGCGAATCCCATTCAAGGCCGACAATGCGTAGTCCACTTCAACATTATTATACTCCAATACATTTAAGATCATTGAGGCTACACCGGTTTTTCTCTGACTTCCAGCAATGACCACCCGCGTCTTGTATTTGGTCAGCTCGTACAGAAACTCGGCATAGGAATAAATTTTTAGACCCAATTCTTGGGCCTTTTCCAGTTCTGGATTATTGTTTTTTGCATTTGACCCCAGTACAACGGCTTCCAATTGTGGATGAATGTTACCGGGAAACCACCCCATATCATCTGGTAACAGTCCTTGCTCCTTCAACTTGGGCCTGAGCGATACTTCTATCGCTTCATCGCTACCAGTTACAACTTCTCCTTTTTTATGCAGAGCATGGGCCAAATTGAACATATTGACTTCGCCCAAACCTATAAAATGTACTCCCATTGATTTTAATTATCGGTCAAAAATAGCCAAAGCGGATACCATTCCAAACAAAGATGCTTCATATTAATTTCTATCTTGGCACTAAAATTTAAGCACAATGAACCTATCAGAGATCGAACCTAAGGAAATAATGCCCGGCTACCACGGAAAATTGGTGCACGGCGAACGCATGAGCTGGGTATTTTGGGATGTGGAAAAAGATGCAGAAGTACCCGAACACCAACACGATCACGAACAGATCATGCACGTGGTAGAAGGTGCTTTTGAGTTTACCTTGAATGGCGAAAAAGATACGTATGGACCGGGCGATGTAGTGATTATTCCATCCAACGCCCCGCATAGCGGAAAAGCATTGACAGCTTGTAAATTAATGGACATTTTTAGTCCCGTTCGGGAAGAATATAGGTAGCCATGAACATTTCACTCAAAGGAAAAAATGCCCTTGTGGGCGGAAGCAGCAAAGGTATCGGGGAAGCCATTGCAAGGCAATTGGCCAAAAGTGGAGCCAGTGTGACCCTAATGGCCCGTAGTGAAGAACTTATGCAGGCCATTGTGGGAGAAATGGATACAAGTCAAGGGCAAAAACACCAATATTTAGCAGTCGATTTTTCCAATTTTGAAACGTACAAATCCACTATTTCCACTTTTTTTGAACACAACACCATCGATATTTTGGTGAACAACACCCAAGGTCCCGAAGGTGGTGGGGCATTGGAAAAAAACGTTGAGGATTATCAGAAAGCTTTTGATCTTTTATTTAAATCAATAGTTTTTACCACAGAACTGGCCTTAAAGCACATGCAAAAAAACCAATGGGGCAGGATCATCAACATTGCCTCCATTTCTGTCAGAGAACCGTTAAATTATTTGGCATTGTCCAATACCATTCGAGCTGCTGTGGTTACATGGGCAAAAAGTCTGGCTTACGATGTGGCCAAAGATGGTATTACGGTAAACAGTACCTTAACTGGTTACTTCGACACGGACCGAATTGCCCAATTGAACGCCAAAAAAGCTGAAAAATTAGGAATTTCCCCAGATGAGGTGCGTGCCAACATGGAGGAACAGGTTCCTGTAAAACGGATAGGCAATCCTAAGGAGTATGGTTATTTAGTGGCATTTTTGGCTTCGGAACAAGCCGCTTTCATTACCGGAACCAATATTCCTATTGATGGAGGACTGCTAAAATCTCTTTAAAAAACTGATTTATAATAAATTAAACCCTACAAAAACGATCAGATGTTCATTTTTTGAATACTTTTATTGAGTAACCAATAAAAATTCAACTCTATGAATTCAAAAGTTTTTTTGGTAGTCCGTATACTTTTGGGACTTTTTGTCCTAGTGTTCGGACTTAACAAGTTTTTAAACTTTCTACCTGCGGGTGGCGAAATGCCCGAAGCGGTCATGAACTATTTTGGTGCCCTGTCCTCCACTTACACCCTAAAATTAGTGGCCGTGGTCGAGGTATTGACCGGGCTTGCCCTGATCTTTAACAAGTATGGCGCCCTCATGGCGTTAATCTTGATGAGCGTTGCCGTAAACGCTTTTTTATTCCACATTACGCTCTCGCCAGATGGCCTTCCCCCTGCTCTTGCCCTCCTAATATTGAACATTGCTGTTCTGTATGGGTACAAGGATAGGTATAAGGAACTATTAAGGGCCTAAAACAAAAGACAGCTTTCTGTCAATTCGAGCGCAGTCGATAACCCATTGAACTCTGATAATCAATAGGTTTCGACTGCGTTCAACCTAACAAGACCCAAGTCCCAATACTTTTTAAACCATTTTCTTTTCATAAACTCATCCGCTCTTTAAAAATGTAGGATTGTCTGCGGGACACCTCCACTTCTTCTCCATTTTTTAGGGTAAGCTTTAATTTACCATTGAACCATGAAACTACATTTTCAATATAATTAGTGTTGACGATTTGCTGTCGATTGGCCCTAAAAAAAGAATCTTCGGGCAGCTTTTCTTCCACTTGATTGAGTGATTTGTACAGCATGGGTTTCTTGTTCTCAAAGTATACACGGGTGTAATTGCCCACAATTTCGAACAGGGATATATCTCCAATCTTTACCAGCCAACAGGATTCGCCATCCTTTATAAAAATTTGACTGTTCTCCGTCAGTTTATTATTCGTGGGTGTGTTTTCTTGCTTGGACACCATCTTGGCGCGAACCTTTTCCAAAGCCATATCAAAGCGTTTATTGCTCACGGGCTTTAGCAAATAATCCAAGGCATTGTACTCAAAGGATTTTATGGCATACTCATCGTAGGCCGTGGTAAAAACGGTAATTGGAACATCGTCCAGCATCTCCAAAAGGTCAAAACCATCCTTCTCGGGCATATTGATATCGAGGAACAAAAGGTCTGGGATTTCCGTTTCGATGAGTTCTGCTCCATCATCCACATTTCCAGCTTCACCTACCAGCTCCAAATCATCATGTAGTTTGATCAGCTCTTTTAATTCGTTACGTGCCAATCGGGAGTCTTCTACTATTACCGCTCTGATCTTCATACCAAGGGAATTTTGATTTGTGCCACTACCTCATCGGATATCTCCTCCAATTTAAAGGATGCGCGATCAGCATACAACAATTTCAATCGTTGTTCAATATTTTTCAACCCTAGCTGTGTGGAATCCTTGGAAATCTCCAATTTACCCGTATTTCTAACTTCAATGCGCAATTCGCCATCTTTCTTGGTAATTGCCAAAAATATCCTACCTCCATTTTTAAGGTTGGAAATACCATGCTTTACCGCATTTTCTATCAGCAATTGAATGATCATGGGGGGAATTCGTACATCGATCGTATCATCCTCCACCTGCTTTACAAACTCCAAGCGATCCTCAAACTGAATCTTGGATAGGTCTATATAGTTATCCACCACCTCCAATTCTTCACGAACGGGAATGTCGTTGATGTTGTTTTTGGTGAGTGAATATCGAATTATTTCGGAAAGTTTAGTCAGCATTTCCCTGGATTTATCCACATCTTCCAACATTAACCCACGAATATTGTTGAGGCTGTTGAACATAAAGTGTGGATTGATCTGCCCTTTTAACGTATTGAGTTGGGCTTGCTTCAAGCTTGTGTTCAACTCTAAACGCTCAATCCTATTTTGATTGAGCTTTAAGAGCAATTTGATGACCAAATAGGTGATTACCCAAGCTCCGACCAAGAAAACAGAGTTCAGTACCTGAACCATAATTTTGTCGTATCCCTCGAACATATGCAATTCGTTCTCGGTAAGGTCAGGGCCAAATTTTATGTAGATATATCCAAAAAATACATTCAACAAACCAAATAGCAAAGCTGCCAATAGGGTGGATATAATTATTTTGATGACTTCCTTGACACCAAAAGAATCGAAATGGACATTTCTTTTAAGGTACCATCTTAAAATAGAGGTTGAAAATACTCCAATAAAGATTCCGGCAACGATCGAGAATATGGTCATCTCAAAACTAATGCCCTGAGGAATCAAAATGGCTATGGAGTTAATAAAACCCCAACCAAGAAATTGAAGAACCCAAAATACAATATTCCTCTTTCGCGCGCTTAACTCCATTCCATCGAATCTGAACTGCCCAAATTTATATTAATCTCATGTTGTTAGACCTGATTTGCCTTATGCACCTAAGAGCTTTGGGTCTCTTTTCTTTTAAACGGATTGTAACACGGCTTTCTGTTGGGCAAAAAAGCAATCCACATCATAGTTAATCCCGAATAGAAAAAGGGAAAGTACTCCATATATTCCCATGTATTGAATTTTCCAAAAATTCCTATGGAAACGCCAAGAATACCCATGACGAAGACTACTTTTTGTTTAGTGTTCAGTTTTCTCATATTGATGAATTATGTAATCGCATTAGCGAGTTATAAAATAATGCTTACTAAAAGAGAGATAATCAACTTGGCTAGTGCTATCATGACTGTTAGGTTTTAGATTTTATTTCTGAAGCTAAAGTAATTGAAAGTTCTCATCTGTTGAATTGATATATGACAAGTGGTAATTTTGATGCACCGAACGGCAAATCCAATTTATTTGCGCATAGAAACAACGCAACAACCTGATTATGAGTCTTATTTTATTTTTGGAGGGAATTTGGAAAACACTTTTTTCACTAGCTTCCTAAGTTTGTCTTCCCTAACACTGGGAGAAGCATTTTCCCGGAATCCGCTCTCGGCCACAGCCTGCCAAACAAGGGCATCCCTTTGCGCATCTACCAAATCAAACTGAATGCTGCGCTGCATGTTGGAACTGCCCAAGGGCAATCCTACGGATATACCCCCACCTACATTTCTGCCACCGCCACCAATTCCTACGCCTACATTATTATTTGGAACACTCCTGTATTCATCGCTCATAATGTTGATGAAGAGTTCTGGTTCCTCGGCCAATCGGTAACCCCTTGTTTTTAAGGTTGAATCCATAGCACGAAGTAGTCGTTTTTCATCCAATTGGCTCAGCCCAGATTCCATGTCAGAATAATAATTGTATGTGGAGTAATTTGAAAAATCTACCGCCTTATCGTAGTCATAATTCACCTTAACGGAACTACAAGACATTAGTACCGAAACCAATATTATGGAAAGCAAATACCGCATGATGAGACTTTTGGGTTCTCCTAAATTTAATCAATATAATGATTGTAAAGGCAGAAGAAAATACTTTATTCGTTCAATAGCTTCCAAAGTCTATCCTTAAGCTGTTGTATTCCCAATCCACTTACTGATGATATGAACATATATGGAACATCCTTAAAATCCTCTTTCATGTCCTCATCCATTTCATCAATAAGTTCCTGGTCCAGCATATCGCATTTGGAAATGGCCACCAATCTTTCCTTGTCCAACAATTCCGGATTGTACCTTCTAAGCTCATCCAAAAGTATGTTGTACTCCTGACTGATGTCCTTGCTATCCGCCGGAATTAAAAACAATAGCGTAGCATTACGTTCAATATGTCGCAAGAAGTAATGTCCCAGTCCCTTGCCTTCGGCAGCACCTTCAATAATCCCTGGAATATCGGCCATTACAAAACTTTGAAAGTCTCGATATTCCACAATGCCCAAGTTGGGTTTTAAGGTGGTAAACTCGTAATTGGCAATTTTAGGCTTTGCCGAAGTCATTACGGAGAGTAGGGTGGATTTTCCTGCATTGGGAAACCCTACAAGACCAACATCGGCCAAAACCTTAAGCTCCAAGGTAAGATGTCCCTCTTGCCCCTTAATGCCGGGCTGGGCATACCTCGGAGTCTGATTGGTGGCACTTTTAAAATGCCAGTTTCCCAAACCGCCCATACCACCTTCCAGTACAATTTTTTCTTCGCCGTCCTCGGTAATCTCAAAAAGTATCTCGTTGGTCTCGGTATCCCTTACCACGGTGCCCAAGGGCACTTCCAAATAAACATCCTCGCCATCGGCCCCAGTGCTACGGCTTTTGCTTCCGTGCTCGCCGTGGCCTGCTTTAAAATGCTTTTTAAACTTGAAATGGACCAGCGTCCACAGGTTTTTGTTCCCTTTGACTATAACATGACCTCCGCGACCACCATCACCACCATCGGGACCTCCTTTGGCCACATACTTTTCGCGACGTAAATGCGCAGAACCCTTACCTCCGTTTCCGGAAGAAATGTGCACCTTTACATAATCGACAAAATTTCCTTCGGTCATATTTTAATATAAAAAAGTCTTTGTTAGGAATCAATTACAAGGAGTCGATCACTTTGCTCAAACGCTCGGTAATCTCATCAATCTCTCCGATTCCGTTTACAGAATGGAATTTCCCCTGCTTTTCGTAATATGCTTTTAAGGGAGCCGTTTTCTCATTGTATTCATCAAAACGGTTACGGATCTTGCTCTCGTCTTGATCATCGGAACGGCCGCTACTTTTGCCGCGCTCCAACAAGCGGGCTACCAAAACATCATCCTCTGCCTCAAGGGCGATGGTTGCATTTATTTTCATGTCCTTGGATTCCAAGAAATTGTCCAATGCTTCTGCCTGGGCAGCGGTTCGCGGAAATCCATCAAAAATAAAACCTGCCGCCTCTGGACTTTTCTCCACTTCGTCTTTTAGCATATCTATGGTTACTTCATCTGGCACCAAATCACCTTTATCAATATAAGATTTGGCCAAATTTCCAAGCTCGGTTCCGTTTTTAATGTTGTAACGGAACACATCTCCAGTAGAAATATGTTTCAAATTATACTTTTCCTTTAGGAACCCTGCTTGGGTACCTTTTCCTGCTCCTGGCTTTCCAAAAAGCACTAGGTTGATCATATCTGTTTGATTTAATTGGTAAACTTCTCTTAGATTTCGGCCCAGCTCGTTATAATCCAGCCCATACCCCACAATAAAATGGTCGGGAATCTCCAGACCCACATAATCTATGGCATATTCACCATTGTATACATCCGACTTATAAAATAGTGTGCCGATTTTAAACTCTTTCACATTGGTATTGGAGAATAGATGGACCAACTCTTTCAAGGTTCGGCCTGTATCCACAACATCTTCCAAAATAATGACGCTCTTTCCTTCAATTTCATCAGGAACATCCAAAAGGGTCTCTACAATACCTGTTGACGTTAAACCCTGATAAGAACTCAACCTTACAAAAGAAACCTCGCAGGGATGCTGGTAAGCTTTAAGAAAATCCGCCACAAACATAAAGGCCCCATTGAGCACCCCTACGAACAAGGGTGTTTCATACTTGTAATCGGCGGCAATTTCCTTGGCCATTTTAGCTATGGCCGCAAGGATTTCCTCTTCTTTTATATAGGGCTTAAAAAACTTATCGTGGAGCTTAATCAATGTTCTCAAGTTATGGTCAGGTTGGCAAAGATAATATTTTTAAAGCTGCTAAGCCCTCACATCTTTTATAGCCTCGTGGATTTCATGTATTTTTGCTGACATTCAATTTACAAATCAATGCAATTTTTCTCTTCCGACTTTAAATTAGGGATTTTAGGTGGTGGACAATTGGGCAAAATGATGCTCTACGAAACCCGAAAATGGGACATACAAACCAAGGTGATGGATGCTTCGGCCGAAGCTCCTTGCAAAATAGCCTGCAACGAGTTTGTTCAAGGTAGTTTGATGGATTTTAATACCGTCTACAATTTTGGGAAGGATGTGAATGTCCTCACCATAGAGATTGAAAACGTAAATGTGGACGCCCTTGAAAAGTTGGAACACGAGGGAATCAAAGTCTATCCACCAACAAAAACCTTGAGGACCATTCAAAATAAAGCGGTCCAGAAATTGTTTTATACCGATCACGGTATCCCAACAGCTCCTTTTACACGGTTTGCCTATACCTCTGAAATTGAAGACAGCATTAGCAACGGAGGGCTTTCACTTCCTTTTGTTTGGAAGAGTGCCCAATTTGGGTACGACGGACAGGGTGTAAAGGTGGTCCGCAAGATGGAGGATCTTAAGGACCTGCCCAATGTGGAATGCATTGCCGAAAAAATGATCGATTTTAAAAATGAATTGGCCGTAGTGGTAGCCAGAAACACCAAAGGTGAGGTAAAAACCTATCCGGTGGTGGAGATGGAGTTTCACCCAGAGGCCAATCAAGTGGAATACGTAATCTGCCCTGCACGAATTGATGATGCCGTGGCCAAAAAGGCCCAAGAAGTTGCCTTAAAAGTTTCGGAGCATATAAAACACGTGGGATTGTTGGCCGTGGAAATGTTTCAGACCAAGGATGACCAAATTCTGGTGAACGAATCCGCCCCAAGACCACACAATAGCGGACATTACAGTATTGAAGCAGCATACACCAACCAGTTTGAGCAACATATCCGTGCCATTTTAGGGTTGCCACTTGGGAAAACGGACAGCAAAGTGGCCGGAATTATGGTTAATTTGGTAGGAGCCGAAGGCCATACTGGTGATGTGGTTTACGAGAACATCGAAGAAATATTGGGGATGGATGGGGTTACACCGCACATTTATGGTAAAAAACAAACCCGTCCATTTCGTAAAATGGGTCATGTAACCATTGTGGACGAGAATATGGCCAGAGCTCGGGAAGTAGCCCAACAGGTAAAAGAAACGATTAAAGTGATAAGCAAATAAGATATGAGCAAAGTAGCTGTAATTATGGGAAGCACAAGTGACCTTCCCGTTATGCAAGACGCCATCGATATATTGAAGGAATTGGGTGTTGCCGTGGATGTGGACATTGTGTCCGCCCACAGGACCCCAGAAAAACTCTTCAGCTTTAGTAAAAGTGCCCACACCAATGGCTATTCCGTAATTATTGCCGGGGCCGGTGGAGCAGCACATTTACCGGGAATGGTAGCATCGTTATCGCCCCTTCCTGTTATCGGAGTTCCGGTAAAAAGTAGCAATTCCATTGATGGTTGGGATTCCGTCCTGTCCATTTTACAAATGCCCGGTGGGGTTCCCGTGGCCACCGTAGCTTTAAACGGAGCAAAAAATGCCGGAATTCTTGCGGCACAGATTATCGGAAGCTCCAATAGTGATATTATGGACAACATTATTTCCTATAAAGAGGGACTTAAGGAAAAAGTAATCAAAGGTGCCGAAGAGGTAAAGAAAACATTCCAGTAGCAAACCTTGGTTGATTATGAACTATAATCAAATTGGCATATTATTGGGGATTTGTGCTATTGCTTTTCTGGGCATAACCCTAAAAAAAGTGAACAATCCCTATGTAAGAGGTATTTGGAAAAGTGGTCTTTTGGTTTTCGTCCTATATGCAGCTCTTTTAATTTATGTTGAAATACGTTGGCAATTCATTTCAGATTATGTCAGCAAATATGATGTCAACGGAAATGGCTTCGTGGACCTGAACGAGTATTCTGATGAAGCCATTGGCGCCATGAATAAAATGACCAGTAGCGCCAAAGAAAAAAGCTATGCCGCCTTAACCATGGCTGCATTTTCCTCCATTATCGGTTTTGCCTATTTAGTGAGTGATTGGGCAGTAACCCATTTTAAAAACAAAGAACAGAAGTAACACATATGAACAATCCATTATTGGAAGCTTTTGACAAGGCTCCTTTTTCAAAAATAAAGAACAAACATTTTAAACCCGCTTTTCTTCAGGCCATCGAGGATACCAAAAAGGAAATCGACACTATTGTGAATAATCCAGAGGCGCCCACTTTTGAAAATACTTTGGAAGCCTTGGATTTTTCGGGTCAGCAATTGGACCGTATTTCCAGTATCTTTTTCAATTTGAATGCTGCGGAAACCAACGAGGAAATTCAGAAAATAGCCCAAGAAGTATCCCCCCTTTTGTCAGAGTTCAGCAATGACATCACTTTGAACCAAGGGCTTTTTGAGCGTATCAAAACTGTTTATGAACAACGAGATTTGTTGGATTTGACAAAAGAACAGCAGACCCTTCTTGAAAAAAAATATAAGAATTTTAGTAGAAATGGTGCCAATCTTAAGGAAGAGAACAAAAAACGCCTTCGCGAAATAGATACAGAACTCTCCAAATTAAAACTCACATTTGGCGAGAATGTGTTGGCCGAGACCAATAAATATGAAATGTTGCTGACGGATGAAAAAGATGTGGAGGGGCTTCCCGATGGCACCAAAGAAGCAGCAGCCCAACTAGCTGAATCCAAAGGCAAGCAGGGCTGGCTGATTACTTTGGACTACCCTAGCTACATCCCGTTTATGAAATACGCCAAGAACCGGGAGTTGCGCAAGGAACTGTCCATGGCCTTTGGCAGCAAAGGATTTCATAATGATGAATTGGACAACCAAGAAAACGTAAAGCGCATTGCAAATCTTCGTCACGAAAGGGCAAATTTATTAGGCTATAAAACCCATGCACATTTTGTGCTAGAAGAACGTATGGCCGAGACCCCAGAAAAAGTGATGGCTTTTTTGAACGAACTTTTAGAGAAATCCAAACCAGCCGCCGAAAGGGAATTTGCCGAACTGGAAGCTTTTGCCAAGGAACTGGACAACATTGACCGTTTGGAAAAATGGGACAGTGCCTATTATTCCGAAAAATTGAAGCAAAAACTGTTCAATTTGGACGATGAAAAGCTGAAACCCTACTTTAAGCTGGAAAATGTAATCAACGGGGTGTTCCAAGTTGCGGAAAAACTTTTCGGGCTTACGTTCAAAGAAGTGGACAATGTGGACAAATACCACGAAGATGTAAAAACCTTTGAGGTTTACGAAAACGACAAATTCATCTCCTTGTTTTATGCCGACTTCCACCCCAGACCCGGAAAACGTGGTGGTGCATGGATGACCTCTTACAAACCACAATATACCTTGGGCGGAAAAAATAGTAGGCCGCATATTTCCAATGTCTGCAATTTCACCAAACCTACAAGTTCCAAACCATCCTTGCTCACCTTCAACGAAGTGACAACGCTTTTTCATGAATTTGGGCATGCCTTGCACGGCATGTTGGCCAATACCACCTACCCTAGCCTATCCGGAACTTCCGTGTACTGGGACTTTGTGGAACTACCCAGCCAAGTAATGGAAAATTGGTGCTACGAAAAAGAAGCCTTGGAACTTTTTGCGCATCATTACGAAACAGGCGAATTGATTCCGATGGGGTTGGTAGAAAAAATAAAGGAGTCCGCCACCTTTCAAGAGGGTATGGCAACGGTTCGCCAGTTAAGCTTTGGACTGTTGGATATGGCTTGGCATGGTAAGGACCCATCAAGCATCAAAGATGTAAAAGCTTACGAAACGCAAGCCTTTGAAAGCACCAACTTGTTCCCAGAAACACCGGAAACCTGCATGAGCACATCTTTCGCTCACATTTTCCAAGGTGGCTATTCTTCTGGCTACTATAGTTATAAATGGGCCGAGGTATTGGATGCAGATGCCTTTGCCTTTTTCAAGGAAAATGGGATTTTCAGTAGAATGGTTGCCGACAAATTCAAAGAACATGTCCTATCCAAAGGTGGCACGGAAAACCCGATGGAACTATATAAGCGTTTTAGGGGAGCAGAACCTAATATTGACGCCTTGTTGAGGCGGGCAGGACTGGTAACTAAATAACAAGGGTTTTTTATACCAATTTGGAACCGCAACAAGAAAAGTGGTGGAAATTCACTATCTTTTTGAGTAAATTGTATTACCTGACCCATAAAGCTTGAGAGTTCCCATAATAAATAATGAAGGCTTGTTGTGTTACAACCAACCCCGAAGTATATGAAAAATTGGGACATTGAGGATTTTGGACCAGATAGTTTGTTTACGGAAACCATCAAACTAGCCAAAGTAGGCATCTATGAACTTAACATAGCTACCAACGAAATCTATTGGAGCGATGTTACCCGCGAAATCACCGAAGTTCCTGATGATTTTGAGCCATCTTTGGACAATCTTGCTTCCTTTTTTAATGAAGGACACTACAGGGATATGGCACGTGATGCCATGCAAAATGCCATCTCAAAAGGCAAACCTTATGATTTGGACATGGAGGTTGTCACAGCGAAAGGCAACATTAAGTGTGTTCGTAATGTGGGGAATCCAAAAATGGAAAATGGGGTTTGTGTAAAATTATTCGGTTTCCTCCAAGACATTACCGAAAGGAAACAGACACAAGTTGAGCTTACCAAAAAAATCCAACAACTCAATCTTGCCGAACAATTATCCCAAATTGGCTATTGGGAATGGGATATTTTGGCCGACAATATTATTTGGTCGGACAACCTATATCGCATATTTGGCCTGGAAGTGGGCACTCCCATCCATTTTGAACGCGTTGTCGAAGCGATACATCCCGATGACCGAAAAACTTTTCGTGAGAATGCCCAAGAGTTTATCGACGAGAAACGGTTTCGAAAATTTATGCACCGCATAATTCACGAAGATGGTAGTGTCCATACAGTTGAGTTGATTGGGGAGCTCATCATGAATCAACATGGCGATGTGGTAAAAATGATCGGAACCACACAGGATATTACCGAACACCGAATGTCCGAAATCAAGTTTAGAGGTTTATTGGATTCCGCACCGGATACCATGGTCATTGTTGATCGAAAAGGTATCATCCAATTGATCAATAAGCAGGCAGAGAAAATGTTTGGCTATAAATCATCGGAACTTATAGACGAACATGTGACCGTTCTCGTCCCAAAACGACTTTGGGACACTATGGAATATTATGCTGAGACATTTTTTAAAGCCCCAAAACATACCGGTCTTCCTGCGGACCTTGATTTTTTTGTACAAAACAAATCAGGTTTCCAAATACCCGTCCAAGTTACCCTAAGCCCCCTGGAAACCTCCGAAGGCCTTCTGGTATCGATTGCCGTCAGGGATATTACGGTTCAAAAACAGGCAGCGCATCGAATTATGGAGACCAACAAAAGTTTAAAGGAATCGGCCAAGCGACTCAAGGCCCAAAATCGCCAATTGGAAGAGTTCAACCAAATCACATCGCACAATTTGAGATCCCCGGTAAGCAATCTCAATGCCCTATTGGATATTTACAAAACAGAAAACAATTCCAAAACCAAGGAAATGATCATCGGTAAAATTGAGTCAGTTACAAAACATCTTACATGGACCTTGGACACCCTTGTGGAATCCTTGCTCATTAAAAAAAGTGCTCAACAATCTTTAGAAAAAAGCTATTTCGACAAAACATTGGAAAGAACAAAAGAGATGCTCGCGGCCGAGATTTTAAAGACCAATGCAGTCATTACCTCTGATTTTTCCGAAGCTCCCACCGTGATGTACAATAAAATCTATTTGGAAAGTATTTTCATTAATCTGATCAGCAATTCCTTAAAATACAAGGCGAAAGACAGGGCTCCCGAAATTTTTGTCAAATCGAGGATAAACGATGGAAAGGTACAGCTGGAATTTAAGGACAATGGTTTGGGAATCAATCTTAAAAAGAACGGGCACAAACTCTTCGGGTTCAGCAAAGTTTTTCATAGAAACGATGACGCCAAAGGTGTTGGGTTATTTATAACAAAGGCCCAGGTTGATGCCATGGGCGGAAAAATTTGGGCCAAGAGCGAAGAAGGCAAAGGCACTTCTTTTTTTATAAATTTATAACTGATGATGATTATGAAACCAGTTAATGTCTTTGTGGTCGATGATGATGACATCTATCAATTTACAATCGGAGTAACACTTAAAAACATTCCAGCAGTGCGTTCTACCCGCACCTTTTCCGATGGTGCAGAAGCGCTGGAATATATAGTAATGCACCAGAATAACGATGATGAATTACCAGACATCATCTTTTTGGATATTAACATGCCCGTATTGGATGGGTTCCAATTTATGGAAGAGTTTATCGAACTGCGCCCTAAATTGAACAAAAGCATCAAAGTATATATGGTTTCCTCTTCGATGGACCCCAAGGATATCAAAAAGGCGGACAGAATTGAAGAAATATCCGATTATTTGATAAAACCTTTAGACTCAAAACATATCAGGGAAATCCTGTCGGAAATATCATAATACAGGAATATGTGTTCAACAGTTTTATCAACTTGCCTTTTAAGCATTAAAATGATATAGATCAAAACTCCCATTCTATGAGAACCTTTTTTGCGTAAGAATTGAACTATCTGGACTGAACCTTTGCGCTTTGTCAGGCTATTGCGTTTTATGCGTCCAATCCATTTTTAGACCATATTAAATATATACCCAAAAACCATTACATTTGGTAATTCGATAAGAATATGGCCAAGCACAAACTTCAACCGGACAATTGGGTAAATCAATATGCCGATTACCTGTTCAACTATGCAGTTTCTCGTGTAAGCGATGCTGAAATTGCAAAGGATTTGGTACAGGAAACCTTTTTTGCGGGCCTCAACTCGGCCAAAAACTATAAAGGTGATGCCGCCGAACGCACTTGGCTGGTGTCCATTTTAAAAAGAAAGGTCATTGACCATTACCGAAAAATAAATTCAAAAAAAGGGAAAGCAGAGGTGCGTATCAACTATAGCTCCGATTCAGATGGGGAAGGGGATTGGCTAGAGCAGCATGTGGCCGACCCTTACAGCCGTGATGGCGGCAATAAACTTGAAAATGAGGAGTTGGGCGCTGCCATTCAGGACTGCATTTCAAAATTGCCCCAAAAACAGGCATTGGTCTTTAAATTAAAGACCATTCAAGGAATGAGCACTGAAGATGTTTGTAATGAACTTGATATAAACCCGTCCAACCTTTGGGTGATGGTCCATAGGGCACGAACGGCGCTCATGGGTTGTTTAAATGAAAATTGGTTTTAGGTATGAAGATTTCATGTAAAGAAGCATCATGCATCTGTGATAAATCCCAGTATAAGGAAGCGACCTTATGGGATATCATAAAACTGCGCTTACACCTTTTATACTGTAAAGTTTGCAGAGGATACTCCAAAAAGAACGGAAAACTGACCTCGCTATGCGACCGAGCCGGACTTACCATGCTATCGGAAGACGAAAAAAAGCAAATGAAAAAAGAACTCGAAGAAAAACGCTAAAAGTAATTTTCTGTTGCCCAAAATAAACAGAACCAAAAAATGGGGATGGCCTCTACCCAAAACATTACAAAGTATTTGGATTTTATCTGTTTGTCCGATACAAGTACAAGGATAAGCAAAACAGACAATACTAAACCCAATACAACCTCCAGTTGATGTACCTCATCCTTCAAAAAAGTCAACAGAAAAAAAGTTAGGGTCAATCCCATTCCCAATCGCTTTGTGTTTTTAGTGCCCAAGACCTGCGGCAAAGTTCGGAGACTTCTATGATCCCATTGCATATCCCTAATTTCAAACGGCAGTATCAAGACCAAAACCAAGAACATTCTTTGAATAAAGGTTACCACAAAGTCCCAGTCCAAGGTCATTTTCGCATCCAAAACAGGCAACAAAACCGTAAAGCCTGCCCAAACAAAGGCCACAATATAAATTTTAAGTCCCGCCAAATTCCTTAGGTTTTTGGCCCGCGGCAATAACGGAACTGCATATAAAGCGGATAACACGCCCAAAACTATGGTCGCCACCCAAATTTCCTTATCCAATTGGATCAAAAAATAGATAGCGAACACAAAAGAAATAAAGCTAAAAACCTGAATGATTTTATGATAGGCATTGGACACAATCAAATATTTGTAGGCCTCTACCCCATATTTGATGAAATTGTAGCAAACAATCACACTAAAAAAAATAAAGCCCAAAAGATTGAGACCCGACGAACTCCCCAAAAGGTGAAAGGTAACACCAGCCATGGAAATAACAGCAACAGCCACATGGATGCTAGCATCCAAGTAAAAATCAAAAATAGCTTTTAGGGTTCGCATGAGTTAAAATCCAATGTCTTTTACCAAAGGTTAACTTGTAGTTAACAACTTTGGTTCAGAGTCTTTCAAAATTGACCATTTTCATCGAATTAATCCCTAATTTTGTGCACTTTATTGGATTGAACATGAACACAGAGGTTTTTGCCGCCAGACACATTGGCATCACAGAAAGAGACTTGCCCCACATGCTCAAAACCATTGGGGTGGAAAGCATGGAACAGCTCATTTACGAGACCATTCCCGATGACATCAAATTAAAGAAACCATTGGATCTTCCGAAGGGTATCAGCGAACACGAGTTCCTGAGCCACCTAAACGAACTGGCCAAGAAAAACAAGGTTTTTAAAACCTATATCGGCTTAGGGTACCACGAGACCCTGACACCATCGGTCATCAAAAGGAATATTCTGGAAAATCCCGGATGGTACACGGCCTACACACCCTACCAAGCCGAGATTGCCCAAGGTAGGTTAGAAGCACTTTTGAATTTCCAGACGATGGTTGCCGACCTTACTGGCATGGAAATCGCCAATGCTTCGCTTTTGGATGAAAGTACCGCTGCCGCTGAAGCCATGAGCATGTTGTTCGAGCTTCGCAGTCGACAACAAAAAAAGGACGGTGCCGTAAAGTTTTTCGTTTCTGAAGAAATACTGCCACAAACCTTGAGCTTACTGGAAACACGAGCCATACCCTTAGGCATAGAATTGGTTGTAGGAAATCATGAAGGTTTTGATTTTTCAGATGAATACTATGGTACCTTGCTGCAATACCCGGGGAAACATGGTCAAGTAAACGATTATGCCTCCTTTGTGAAAAAAGCCAAGGCAAACGAAATAAAGGTGGCGGTTGCAGCCGATATTTTGAGTTTGGTAATGCTTACCCCTCCTGGTGAATGGGGCGTGGATGCCGTAGTGGGAACCACCCAACGTTTTGGGATTCCATTAGGTTATGGCGGCCCACATGCCGCTTTTTTTGCCACCAAAGAAGCTTATAAAAGAAATATTCCCGGAAGAATTATCGGAATCACTAAAGATACCGATGGCAACCCAGCCCTACGAATGGCACTTCAAACTAGGGAACAACACATAAAAAGGGATAAAGCAACTTCCAATATCTGTACCGCACAAGTACTTTTGGCAGTTATGGCCGGAATGTATGCGGTTTATCACGGTCCGGAAGGCTTAAAATATATTGCCGGAAAAGTTCATCATCAAACCAAAAAATTGGCCAATACCTTGGAAAATTATGGGTTTGAGCAATTGAACACCGCTTATTTTGATACCATTCAAGTAAAAGTTAAAAACACAGAGCGACTTAGGGAAATAGCAGAGAGCAAAAGCATCAACCTTTATTATATTGATGATGCAACGGTTTCCGTTTCTTTGAACGAAGCTGTTTCCGATACGGATGTAAATGTATTGGTATCTTGTTTCTTGGAATCTCAAGAACTAAAGGAAAAAACCTCGGCAAACATTGAATTGGAAGAGATCATTCCTGCCCATTTGCAAAGGCAAGCTCCGTTTATGGAGCACGAAGTATTCAACTCCTACCATTCTGAAACGGAGTTGATGCGATATATCAAAAAATTGGAACGGAAGGATTTGGCATTGAACCACTCCATGATCTCTTTGGGAAGTTGCACTATGAAGCTGAACGCTGCTTCGGAAATGCTGCCTTTAAGCTGGCCAGAATGGGGCAACATACACCCTTTTGTACCCGTAAACCAAGCGCTAGGCTACCAAGAGGTGCTAAAATCGCTTGAAGAACAATTAAATATAATTACCGGGTTTTCGGCCACTTCCCTTCAGCCCAACTCGGGTGCCCAGGGGGAATACGCTGGTTTGATGGTCATCCGTGCCTATCACGAATCACAGGGAGAAGGGCACCGGAACATTTGTCTAATTCCTGCTTCGGCACACGGAACCAACCCTGCTTCGGCAGTAATGGCCGGCATGAAAGTGGTAGTGACCAAAACCGATGAAAAAGGTAATATCGACATTGTTGATTTGGAGGAAAAGGCAGAGAAACATGCAGAGAACCTTGCTGCATTGATGGTCACCTACCCTTCCACCCACGGTGTATTTGAATCATCCATAAAACAAATCACAAAACTTATCCACAATAACGGTGGGCAGGTGTATATGGATGGTGCCAACATGAATGCCCAAGTAGGATTGACCAATCCTGCAACGATCGGAGCCGATGTTTGTCACCTGAATCTACACAAGACCTTTGCCATCCCTCATGGTGGTGGTGGCCCTGGAGTAGGGCCCATTTGTGTTGCCGAGCATTTAAAACCATTCTTGCCAACAAACCCTGTTATTGAAACGGGGGGTGAAAACGCAATAACCGCTATTTCCGCTGCACCATGGGGAAGTTCGTTGGTTTGCTTGATTTCTTACGGATACATTAAAATGTTAGGGACTGGAGGACTTACCAAAGCCACCGAAGCGGCAATCCTTAATGCCAATTACATTAAAGGTCGCTTAAAAGATAAGTTTGATGTACTTTATACCGGCGAGCGTGGACGTGCGGCCCACGAAATGATCATTGACTGCAGACCTTTTAAAGCCAATGGAATTGAAGTGACCGATATTGCCAAACGTCTTATTGATTACGGATTCCATGCACCAACCGTTTCTTTTCCCGTTGCTGGCACAATGATGATAGAGCCCACCGAAAGTGAAAGTCGTGCAGAGTTGGACCGTTTTTGTGATGCCTTGCTATCCATCAGAACAGAGATTGATGAAGCTTCTGCCGACGAAACGGATAATGTTTTGA
The DNA here is from genome assembly GCF_056857735.1 of Flagellimonas sp. L-11. Lineage (NCBI taxonomy): Bacteria > Pseudomonadati > Bacteroidota > Flavobacteriia > Flavobacteriales > Flavobacteriaceae > Flagellimonas > Flagellimonas sp. L-11. The sequence continues at coordinate 8,311 of NZ_JBSXNR010000029.1, read as the reverse complement.
AAAATGCTCCGCATACCTTGGGTATGTTAACAAGTGATGCCTGGGGCCATCCGTACAGTAGGGAAAAAGCCGCCTTTCCATTGCCTTATGTGGCCGAAAATAAGTTTTGGCCCAGCATTAGAAGAACTGATGAAGCATTTGGGGATCGTAATTTGATGTGCACTTGTGCGCCTATAGAAGATTACATAGAAGCCTGAAAACCATTATAAACATTAGAAAAAAGCCTTGGTTCCAAAATAAGACCAAGGCTTTTTTCATATCCTGCAATATATAAGGTATCTTTTGAACATTGTACTATTTATTATGCATGCATAGCATTGTTGACTATATATCTTAACTTGTTATGATTAAAACCTCCAGATAAGATGAAAATTGGCATTACAGGTACCGGAAGCTATATTCCATCCATTGTAACCAAAAACGAAGATTTTTTGCATCATAAGTTTATGGAGACCGATGGATCTCCATTTGAACAACAGAACAATGTAATCATTGAAAAGTTTAAGGCCATAACAGGCATCGCCAACCGAAGGTATGCCAAACCCGATTTAAAAACTTCGGACATCGGTTTTTTGGCGGCAGAAGAAGCCATTGGCAATGCTGGGATTGATAAAGAAGAACTTGATTACATCATATTTGCCCACAATTTTGGTGACCTCACTCCTGGAAAAATCCAAGGGGACACTTTACCCAGTCTAGCAACCCGTGTGAAGCATTTGTTGCGTATCACAAATCCAAAATGTGTGGCCTACGATCTTATTTTTGGTTGCCCGGGATGGATTGAGGGTATGATTCAGGCTACCGCATTCATCAAAAGTGGTATGGCCAAAAAATGTTTGGTAATCGGCGGGGAAACCCTTTCCAGAGTAGTGGATCAACACGACCGTGATAGTATGATCTTCTCCGATGGCGCCGGAGCTGCCATTTTAGAGGCCAATTCGTCAAACGGTGAAATATTGTCCCATGCCTCGGCAACATACGCCAACGAAGAGGCCTATTATCTATATTTTGATAAATCCAACAGCTCCGAAGCGTGCAAGGATACCCGGTACATAAAAATGCAAGGACGTAAAATATATGAGTTTGCCTGTATCAACGTACCCAATGCGATGGCTTCTTGTTTAGACGATAGTGGGGTGAGCATAGATGATGTCAAAAAAGTCTTCATTCATCAAGCCAATGAAAAAATGGATCAGGCCATCATCAAAAGATTTTATAAAATCTATGGGAAAACGGTTCCCGAAAATGTAATGCCCATGAGCATTCAGGATTTGGGCAATAGTTCCGTGGCCACCGTCCCTACCCTTTACGATATGGTACTTAAAGGCAAACTGCCCGAACATGAAGTGAAAAAAGGAGATGTTGTTATATTTGCGAGTGTTGGTGCAGGAATGAACATCAACGCTATTGTTTACAGATGTTGAAATGTTTGGAAAACAAGTTCCAGTATCAAGTTCAAACTCAAGTATCAAACCCAATAACATAAAAACTAATTTGGGATATATGATTTGTTTTTTGGAATTTTAGCGCATGTACGAAAACAACTTTCCCAACAAACGCTACAAGCACACCTTGGCGTTTCTGCAAAAGCACATCGATATTTCTGAATCTATTTTGGATCTTGGAGTAGAGAATCCCTTTGCTGAATTAATGAAATCCAATGGATATAATGTAGAAAACACCTCGGGTGAAGATTTGGATGTAGATTTTCAAAACGTTTCACAATCCGATGCTGATGTGGTGACCGCTTTTGAAATATTTGAGCATTTGGTGGCCCCCTTTAATGTTTTGAAAGCGATAAAAGCCGAAAAATTGGTAGCGAGCATTCCCATGCGATTATGGTTTTCACCGGCATACCGAAGCAAGACCGACCCTTGGGACCGTCATTATCACGAATTTGAAGATTGGCAATTTGATTGGCTTTTGGATAAAGCGGGTTGGACCATAAAAGACTCCGCCAAATGGACGAACCCGACCAAAAAAATTGGGGTGCGGCCCATACTCCGGTATTTCACAAACCGATATTACATTGTTTATGCTGAACGTGTGCGATAGAAAGATAAAGGGTAAAGGGCCAAAAGGTAAATAAAGTACATGTTCAAGCATCAAGTGCAAAAACAAAGAGAAAAGAAAGAAGAGCAAAGAATCAAGACACAAGACTTCGTCCATCGTGCTTCGGACATCAGACATCAGACATCTAAAACTAGACCAAACTTCTTTGGGATAAGTGACCATATTTTTGGAATTTTAGCAAATGCGAATCAGTATCGTTATTCCCGCGCACAATGAGGCTGCTTTTTTAAAAGATTGCCTGGATTCTTTTGTGGCTCAAACCTATTTGCCCAATGAAATTATTGTGGTGGACGACAATTCTTCGGACGATACTTTTAAAATTGCCCAAAGCTATACGCAAAAATACAACTGGATCAAAGTTTTGCAACGCAACTCAACTGATAAGCATGTTCCCGGAAAAAAAGTAATTGACACCTTTAATTTTGGTTTGGAACACACCTTGGAATACGACTTCATCGGAAAGTTTGATGCCGATATCATCCTGCCAAACAACTACTTTGAGCTTATAGTCAATCAATTTCAGGCCAATTGGAAACTGGGCATGTGTTCAGGGCTTTTATACATCAAAAAAGCGGGTGATTGGGTGTATGAAAACATTGCGGACAAAAACCATATTCGAGGCCCCATAAAATTATATCACAAAGCCTGTTTCAACAAAATTGGCAGATTACGCCCTGATGTAGGCTGGGACACCGTGGATACCCTTTTGGCAAAATACCACGACTTTGACACCTTAACCCTACCCGAACTAAAGGTAAAACACCTCCGCCCTACCGGACATGGTTACAGTTCCAAAAATCATCAAACCAAAGGCGTGGCCATGTATAAAATGCGTTACGGGATTGTTCTCACCAAAATAGCCACTTTAAAAATGGCTTGGCAGACCAAAAACCCAGGTTTGTACTTCCAAGCAGTTTTTGGGTACCTCAAAGCATTCTTCCAAAAACAACCTAGGTATGTTTCCAAACAAGAGGGAAAATTCATCAGGAGCTATCGCTGGAAGGGCATTTGGTCTAAATTTTCATAAAAACCACCTGTACACCTTCATCCATCAATTGAAAACGGGCCTTCGTCAATCAACAAGGCTTTGCGATAGGTGAAACTAGTATTTTGTTGGCGCAAAAGAATTTGCATAAAGTAAATCCATTTATAAACCAAACAATACTATAGCGTATTTATCCTTCTATCCCCAACCCAGTTGACTTAAAAAGAATATGCAAAGCTTATACGGCTTTGGAAGCTATTCTTATACTCAACCAAATGATAGGAAATAGCAGATACGAAAAAAATCACGACAACCCCAAGGGGGAGAATTTTTCTTTCTTCCTAGAATTCAATATGCACATGGGGATCGTTTTTGGTGAACAGGGAACCTGCATTGTTGGCTTCTATTACGATTGTGACCTTATCGACCGTTTTGAAGACGCCCATAAAGAAATCCTTAGGAAAGAGGAAGAACTCGAAAGAAAAAAACATAAATGGTGGATGTTTAAAAAATTTGAACCTAAACCCGTGTGGGATATTTTCTATAATGTGGATGATTTGTCCGTAGAGATTGAAAAATTGATGGAAGAACCCGTGATTGACCGAACATCATTTTGCGCTTGGTAGACCAAAACAGATACCAAGTGGCAAAAAGGGCGTATTACATGTTCCAAAGTTGAACTTGACGAAGATGTTTCCGAACTGGAAAATGGTTCAGATTTTTTCCTCCGCGATTTTGATGGGAACCCTGTTACGGTTAAAAATACTCTGAATCACGGTATTCAAAGAGATTTGGACCTGAAAACCATAGAAAAGGTTATCAATGGGGAAGCAATCACAAAAGAATTTGTTCCAAAAGCTAAACCTTGAACGCCAGGATTTCGAAAAATTAAAATCTGATTTGGATGAAATTGGGTTTCCCCATAAACTATAATGGCCCGTTTACTTAATCTGCAAAATCATAAACTTAATCCAACACCTCCCCAATCGGATGTCCCGTAGTTCCACTTGGGAATGCAATTCCCAACAAAGCCGCAAGGGTCGGGGCAATATCAGGTATTTCGGTGCGATTTACGGTACTACCCTGCTTAATACCTTTTCCGTAAAACAATAAAGGCACATGAGTGTCATATATTTGGGCTGATCCATGGGTGGAACCTGTTCTGCTGTACGAAATGTACCCCACATTTGGCACAATAAGCACATCGCCCGAACGCTTTTGATTATAACCGTTCTGCAATATGTAAGGTATGCCTTCCAAATACTCGTTTTCCCACATTTGATGGGCCGTGTACACTTGAGCTATTCCTTCGTAAGACAACAATTCTTTAGCGATATCCTCTTGGGCATCATCAAGGTCTATATCTAAATTGGCCAAAATCTTATGGTCCAAAAACAATTGGTAATTGGAAAGATCTCGTACCACATCCGTTGTCCCATATTTATACTGAAGAAATTCGGCAAACTTTGTTTGCACACCCTTCATATCCAAATAACCTGCTGGAATCTTGGAATCCATCAAATAAGAAGGCACATTAATGGCAGCATGGTCCGCAGTCAGGAAAACGGTGTACGCCCCCTCACCCACTTTTTCGTCCAAAGTTGAAAAAATACGGGCCAAATCTTGATCCAGCCTTAAGTAGGTATCTTCTACCTCTTTGGAATTAACTCCATAAAAATGTCCCACATAATCGGTACTGGAAAAACTTATGGCCAAGAAATCCGTGATGGTGTCGCCCCCTAAATCCTCGCCTTCCAAAGCAGCCAACGCAAAATCTGTCGTGATGCTGTTTCCGTAAGGAGTAGCTCGCAACAGGCCAAACTGACCGTTGGTATCCCACAAGCTAGGTATATCGTGCGGGAAGGTGTTACTTGTCTCCCCTTTTTGCAAACCTTCATAATTATTGGCATCCAATCCGCTTTCCGCATAAGTTTCAATGGGTTTTAAGGTGTTCCAAGGTTTTTTATAGGCTTCAACCGCGTTTGAATTGTTGAAATCGGTCACCCATTGGGGTAAGGTTTCCATGTAGTAGGAACTGGTAATCCAGTTTCCCGTTGCCCCTCCTTCAAACCAATAGGCTGCATTGGCTGTGTGACCCACAGGTAACACTGCCCCTCTGTCTTTTAGTGCCACGCCTATTACCTTTCCTCTTTTTTGAGTGTGTAAGCGCAACTGATCGGTAATGGTGGTTGTAAGCATCCTGTGGGGGGACATTTGCCCTGCATCGGAGATCGTTCCTACGGATGTGTAACTATCATCCCCTGCACAATACACGTCTTGTCCAGATTCCTTATCGAACCAATCATTGCCAATAATACCGTGCATGGAAGGTGTTGTACCGGTATAAACCGATGCATGACCGGGCCCTGTACTTGTTGGGGCATAGTTAAAATGATTGTTTTTACAATTAAAGCCCTCGTTTACCAATCTTTTAAATCCTCCTTCTCCATATTGGTTCCAAAAACGGGTAAGGTAATCGTACCGCATTTGGTCCACTACAATGCCCACGACCAATTTTGGAGTTTGAGCAATGGGTTCTGGCTGTATTTCTGCATCGTTCTTTTTTCTTCGTTGTCCGTATGAAATACTGATGATGCACAATGCTAAGATGGAAACTATAAGGTTGGTCTTTTTCATGGTATGGATTTAATCAAATAACAGCAAAACTATTGATTTCTGTCGTTTAAAAATTTAAATGAAGGTTAAATGCTGCACAATATTCTTATTTTTATCAACTCAAGTCCAAAAAAACGCATGAAATACCTAGAAGCGATCGGGAAATACTTCATCATGATTTGGGAAGTATTTAAAAAACCTACCAAGTGGCGCATTATGAAAACCTTGATCTTCAAGGAAATTGATGAGCTTATCTATGGCGCCATGGGCATCATTATATTCATCTCATTTTTTATAGGTGGAGTTGTTACCATACAAACCGCACTAAACCTAACCAATCCTCTTTTACCGAAAAGTCTTATTGGATTTGCCGCAAGGCAATCCGTTATATTGGAGTTTGCTCCAACCTTTACCTCTATTATTATGGCGGGAAAAGTAGGCTCGTACATAACATCCAGCATAGGCACCATGAGGGTCACCGAACAAATCGATGCCCTTGAAGTAATGGGGATAAACTCTTTGAACTATCTGGTTTTCCCTAAGATTGTGGCTACCATGCTGTATCCCTTTGCAGTTGCAATCTCCATGTTTGTTGGTATTTTGGGCGGATGGGTGGCAGCTGTATTTGGAGGCTTTGCCCCAAGTGGTGATTTTATTCAGGGACTACAAATGGATTTTGATTCGTACCATGTAACCTATGCACTTATAAAATCAGTGGTTTTTGCCTTTGTGATCGCCACTGTTCCCTCTTTCCATGGTTTTTACATGACCGGGGGTGCTTTGGATGTAGGAAAGGCCAGTACCACATCCTTTGTTTGGACGAGCGTTGTTATTATTATTGTGAATTACATTTTAACACAATTGTTATTGGGCTAATGATCGAAGTAGAGAACATACATAAGTCATTTGGGGACAATCACGTTCTAAAAGGAATTTCCACATGTTTTGACAAAGGCAAGACCAACCTTATCATTGGACAGAGTGGTTCGGGAAAAACAGTATTCCTCAAATGCCTACTGGGTTTGTTTGAACCCGACCAGGGCAATATATGCTACAACGGACAATACTATTCCGACCTTTCGGCAAAGGAACGAAGAAACCTACGACAGGAAATGGGCATGGTGTTCCAAGGAAGCGCTCTTTTTGATTCCATGACCGTGGAGGGCAATGTGATGTTCCCCTTGGATATGTTCACCAATCAATCGCTGTCCGAAAAACAGGACAGGGTAGACTTTGTTCTGAAACGCGTTAATTTGGTAGATGCCCACAAAAGGTTACCTGCGGAAATTTCTGGGGGAATGCAAAAAAGGGTGGCCATCGCACGGGCCATTGTAATGAATCCCAAATATTTGTTCTGCGACGAACCCAACTCTGGGCTTGATCCCAAAACAGCTATTTTGATTGATAACCTTATCCATGAGATTACTCAGGAATACGACATTACCACAGTAATCAACACCCATGATATGAACTCCGTGATGGAAATCGGGGAAAAAATAATCTTCTTAAAAAACGGGCATAAAGAATGGGAAGGCACAAACAGGGAAATCTTTAAAACCGACAATGAAGCCGTAACTGATTTTGTCTACTCCTCGGAGCTCTTTAAAAAGGTTCGACAAATGTATATTGAAGAACGGAATTGATGCTTTGTTCTTAGGTTATTCAGTTATTGGAATTTGTGATGATGATTCAATAAGGAATGGCATATTGACTTTCGACAAGCTCATGTTCAAGGTTCAATTTGAGACATTCAGGAGTAAGCCTGCTTTTTCATGAACATTAAACTAAATGCCACTGAACCATATTGGTTTTAGTGGCATTTTTCATTTATATGTTGTGTTTTTGATGCTTTTGAACGAAGATGCGTCCGTTTTCAAGGATTTTGTTGACAATGGGGCATAGGATCCCCTGGGGCATCTTGCCGCCTTACATCCCTTAGGCCGCCTTTTGCAGTGCTTCCCTGGCCATGCGCCTGCCGATCTCCAGGGCATTGGCAGTATGGATGCCAAAGAAGATCCAGAGGATCTCTGTCGCCTTGGTACGGGCCTTGATCTTTTTCAGGTGGTAGTGTTCTTTCTCCTTGCCAAAGCTGCCCTCCAATCTGCTGGCCCTTTCCTTGGTGATGGCATTTGCCAGTTGCCTGCGGTGTTTCTCGTGTTTGCCGGCCCTTCCCTTGCGCTTGAAGTCGGTGTGGATGTTATAGCGGGTGGTGAACTTCCTGTTCTTGTTGGTGGCATAGATGGCATCGGCCCCGGCCAATCGGGTCTTGACCTTGGTCAGGCGTTGGGCCTTAAATACCGTATCCTGGAAGCGATTGCCCTCATGGAAGGCCTCGAAGCTCAGGTGCTCGATAAAACCAATGCCGTCGATCTGGAACTTGTTGACCTTGGCCCCGAACTCTACCGCTTTGGTTTCCTTGCCCCGTACAATGGGCCGGATATAGTCTTTGTCCAGGCTCACAATGCGGGCCTTGGGTTTTATGCCCCTGTAAAAGTATGCGTGTTGCTGGCCATAGATCTTTTTGGCCGTGGCCCTTCGCCGGTACTGGTCTTTGGTCATTACTATCCCGTATTGGGCTTCCAGGCGGTCAAGTTCATCGCTAAACTTGCTCAGTAGCAGAAGCAGGCTCCGGGTCAG
>NZ_JBSXNR010000028.1:0-82485 GCF_056857735.1 Flagellimonas sp. L-11 | reverse complement strand
GCATTGGCCCACAATATGCGCAAAAAAGCGGCATAGGGCCACTTGGAAAATTTATCCCTTCACCAAAATAGGAAAATTAAGAGGTCAAAGACACCAAATTAAAAAACCGCCCCATTCTGTGAAATGAGACGGCTTCTTTTTTTATATAGGAAAAATATGGTATTACTCTTCCAAAAGCTTTTTAATCCTCATGAAGTTTTCGTTATCTCCCAAAGCTCCATAAATGTTTTTCAACTGGGTCAAGATGCTTTCGTTGTCCGGATTGGACTGGAGGGCATCTTCCAAAACTGCAGCCCCTTCTCTAAAAAGACTGTCTTTTTTATCCTTAAGCTCATCGTACTTGGCAATATCCGCTTTTGATGTCCCCAATTCGTTCATTTCATCAATAAGGCCGTTACCTTCATTCACATACGTTGTAGATAGGTTCAACAAGGCATTGATATACCCTGGATCAATGGACAAAGCCTTTTTGTATGCATCCCTTGCATCTTCCAAGTTTCCTTGCTCCATGTTGATAACACCGATATTGTATAGCAAATCGGCATTGTCCGGAGCCATGGCAGAAGCCTGTCCCATTAATTCTTTGAATTTTTCTTTATCACCTATGGCATAGTACAAGTTCGCTTCTCCCAAAACCAAATTCACATCGTCCGGGTTTTCGGCCCTTGCATCGGCATAAGCTTCGATAGCTTTTTCATTCTCTCCCATTTGCTGGTAGATCAGCGCAATGTTCTTTACGATTTCCGGTTTTTTAGATGGGCTTACCTCTTCCTTCGGATCCTTGTGTGTTCCCGCTTTCACATAAAGATCACGGGTTGCTTTGTCCATACTTTCCGTCTCCCCTGTCTCTACATTAACAGCGGTATAGGTTACAGATTCTCCATTGTAACCTATATCTTTAAGCTCCTTGTAATATTTTAAGGCCTCTTGGTAGTCTTGTCCGTTTACCGCACTACTTGCTGCGTAATAAAGGTATACCGTATCTTTTGGACTTAGCTTGTAGCTCATATACAACTTCTCAGCAGCTTCACTAAACTTTTTGTTGTTGTTGTCCTCAACTGCGGAATTGACCAAATCAGCGGTCATTTGTCCCATTTTTTCTTGTGCCACGGAAGTGTATTTAGATCTTCCGTCCGCTTCTTCTACCGCGATTACTTTGTTGTAAGCATCAACAGCTTCCTGAAATGCGGATACTTCCCCCTTTTTGGCTAATTCGTAGTTCGCATTTCCCAGAAGTGCATAATACTCGGCCTGATCTTTCTCCTTGGCCGAATCTATAGTGGATGCGGCGCTTGTCAAAGCAGCTTTTGCCGCAGCGGCATCACCATCTTTCAGAGCCCTTTCCGCCGTCTTCATCGCGTCCTTTTGGGCAAAACCCATAGTCGATATTCCTACGGCCAATAGTATTAAGATTCTTGTTCTCATGTTAAAAAATTGTAATTATTTAGTGTTTATCGATTACTACTTAGTTGAAATTCTATTCTTTTTCGTCGGTATTATCATCAATAGCCGTGCCATCCTCCCCTTTGACTTCGATATCCCTGATATCTACTTCGTCTACGGGGTCATCTTCTTTCATCACTTTGGCAACGGCCGCAATGGAGTCACTGTCCTTAAGATTGATCAAGCGAACCCCTTGTGTTGCCCTTCCCATAACCCTAAGGTCCTCGACACCCATTCGGATGGCAATTCCGGATTTGTTGATAATCATCAGGTCATCCGTGTCCGTAACGTTTTTAATAGCGACAAGATTACCTGTTTTCTTTGTAATGGAAATGGTTTTGACACCTTTTCCACCTCTGTTGGTAATCCTGTAATCTTCTATATTGGAACGTTTTCCGTAGCCTCTTTCCGAAACTACTAGAATATCGTCTTCAAAATTATGGACAGACACCATTCCTACAACCTCATCGTCATCATCAGCCAGTCTGATACCTCGTACACCAGATGCATTTCTACCCATTGGCCTTGTCTTGGATTCCTCAAAACGAATGGCTTTTCCTGATTTAAGACCTAGGAATATTTGGCTGGTACCCGTAGTCAGTTTAGCTTCCAAAAGTTCATCATCCTCGCGAATGGTGATGGCGTTGATACCATTTTGACGTGGTCTGGAGTATTGTTCCAAAGAAGTCTTTTTAACGGTCCCTTTTTTGGTGGCCATAATCACAAAGTGACTGTTCACGTATTCCTCGTCCTTGAGATCTTGGGTACAGATAAAGGCTTTTACCTTATCGTCTTGCTCTATATTGATCAAGTTTTGAATGGCCCTTCCTTTGGAAGTCCTACTGCCCTCGGGAATTTCGTAGACGCGCATCCAGAAACATTTTCCTTTCTGGGTAAAGAACAACATGTACTGGTGGTTGGTGCCCACGAACAAATGTTCCAAGAAATCCTCGTTTCGGGTAGAGGATGCCTTTTGGCCAACTCCGCCCCTATTTTGGGTCTTATACTCTGTAAGCGGTGTTCTTTTAACATAGCCAGCATGGGAAATGGTTATGACGACCTGCTCGTCCGGAATCATGTCCTCGATGCTCAAATCCCCTCCGGCATAATTGATTTCAGATCTTCTTTCGTCTCCATACTTCTCTTTAACTTCGAGAAGCTCATCTTTGATGATCTGCATTCTGCGTTCTTTCTTTTCAAGAATATCTTTTAAATCCTCAATGGTGTTTAAAAGTTCCGCATGCTCCTCACGCAATTTATCCTGCTCCAGACCGGTAAGCTGACGCAAGCGCATTTCTACAATGGCCTTGGCCTGAACCTCGGTCAATTTAAAACGCTCGATCAAACTATTCCGTGCTTCTTCAACATTGGAAGACCCCCTAATAATGGCAATTACCTCGTCAATATTATCGGAGGCGATAATAAGTCCTTCCAATATGTGCGCGCGGTCTTCGGCTTTTTTCAGCTCAAATCTTGTTCTTCGAACCACAACCTCGTGCCTATGCTCCACAAAGTGATGGATGATCTCCTTTAGGTTCAAAAGTTCCGGCCTACCATTTACCAGTGCAATATTGTTGACACTAAAAGATGACTGAAGCGCCGTGTACTTGTACAACATGTTAAGTACAATGTTCGGAATGGCATCCCGCTTTAAAATGTACACGACACGCATTCCGTTTCTATCGGACTCATCCCTAATGTTGGATATTCCCTCTATTTTCTTTTCATTGACCAAATCGGCGGTTTTTTTGATCATATCCGCCTTGTTCACCTGATAAGGGATTTCGGTAACAACTATACATTCTTTCCCTTGAACTTCTTCGATGGTCGCTTTGGCCCGCATTACTACGCGCCCTCTTCCTGTGTGGAAAGCTTCCTTTACGCCATCGTAGCCATAAATGAGTCCCCCAGTCGGGAAATCGGGAGCTTTTATGTGCGTAATGAGCTCATCTATTTCAATGTCATGGTTATCTATATAAGCTATAGTACCGTCCACCACTTCCGACAAATTGTGCGGCGGCATATTTGTGGCCATACCAACTGCAATACCGGAAGCCCCGTTCACCAATAAGTTGGGAATTCGGGTGGGCAACACGGTAGGCTCCATGATGGTATCATCAAAATTGAGTTGATGGTCCACGGTGTCCTTATCGATATCGGCCAACATCTCCTCTGCGATCTTGCGCATTTTGGCCTCGGTATATCGCATGGCCGCCGGGCTGTCCCCATCTACGGAACCAAAGTTACCCTGGCCATCGACCAACATGTACCTAAGACTCCATTCCTGGGCCATACGTACCATGGTATCATAAACTGAAGAATCGCCATGTGGGTGATATTTACCCAAAACCTCCCCAACAATACGGGCAGACTTTTTATGCGAACTGTTGGACCTTACTCCCAAATCGTGCATTCCGTAGAGCACTCTTCTATGTACAGGCTTTAAACCATCACGAACATCTGGCAGGGCACGTGACACAATGACCGACATTGAATAATCAATGTAGGCAGATTTCATCTCATCCTCAATATTTATAGGAATTAACTTTTCTCCTTCCGCCATGCTTATTTATTATTGATTTTTGTGGTTAAATTATCATGGCAATATACAGAAAATAGCAGCTTTCATAACGCTTTGCGATTACTTTATTAAAAAAATTATCAACAGTGCCAACATGATCGAGGATGTGATAATAAACCTTTGTTAAATCAGTGAAAAATGGTGATTATTCCGACATTTACCACTACTTTATCGAATAAGGGTACGGTATTTGACCACCGTAACAATACTTTTATTAATTTTAATTGCTGAAAAAGAAACGTATGGACGATAATTTTTCCCCCCGCGTAAAGGACGTTATAGCATACAGCAAGGAAGAAGCCCTGAGACTGGGCCATGATTTTATTGGCACGGAGCACCTTATGCTAGGTCTTTTGAGAGACGGAAATGGCAAAGCCATAAATATATTGGATGCACTCGATGTGGATTTAGATCACCTGCGTAGAAAGGTGGAAATCCTAAGTCCCGCAAATCCGAATACAGGAACGATACAGAAGGACAAAAAGAACCTTCATTTGACCCGCCAAGCAGAACGGGCCTTGAAGACCACTTTCTTGGAAGCAAAGCTCTTCCAAAGTTCTTCCATCAACACAGCGCATTTGCTGCTCTGTATTTTGAGGAACGAGAATGATCCAACAACCAAACTATTGCATAAACTGAAAGTGGATTATGACAATGTCAAAGAACAGTTCAAGTCCATGATCACCAGTGACGATGATTATATAGATACCCCCCAAGCGGAATCCTTTCCCGGGGACACAGATGATATGGGAGATAGCAAAGAAAGCTCTTTCGGTTCCAGTGCCTCCCAAAAGGGAAGCAAAAAGTCCAAGACACCTGTTTTGGACAATTTTGGGCGGGACCTTACCCGTTTGGCCGAAGAGAACAAATTGGACCCCGTTGTGGGCAGAGAAAAGGAAATTGAGCGTGTTTCCCAAATATTGAGCCGAAGGAAAAAGAACAACCCACTGCTTATAGGCGAGCCCGGTGTGGGTAAAAGTGCCATCGCAGAAGGATTGGCCTTGCGCATTATCAACAAAAAGGTATCGCGTATTCTTTACAACAAACGCGTTGTAACATTGGATTTGGCTTCTTTGGTGGCAGGCACAAAATACCGTGGCCAGTTCGAGGAGCGAATGAAAGCAGTGATGAACGAGCTCGAAAAGAATGACGACATCATCCTCTTTATCGATGAGATACACACCATTGTTGGTGCCGGTGGGGCCACTGGGAGTTTAGATGCTTCCAATATGTTCAAACCTGCATTGGCCAGAGGTGAAATTCAATGTATCGGAGCAACCACGCTTGATGAATACAGACAATACATAGAAAAAGACGGTGCCTTGGAGCGTCGCTTCCAAAAGGTAATGGTAGAACCCACTACCGTGGAAGAGACCATCGAGATTTTGATGAACATCAAAGGCAAGTACGAGGAGCACCACAACGTAAACTATACCGACGAGGCCATTTTGGCCTGTGTAAAGTTGACCAACCGTTACATGACGGATCGATTCCTCCCCGACAAGGCCATTGATGCCTTGGACGAAGCGGGATCAAGAGTGCACATCGTGAACATGGACGTACCCAAACAAATCTTGGAACTGGAAAGCCAGTTGGAAGATGTTCGCGAACTCAAAAACAGCGTGGTCAAAAAACAGAAATACGAAGAGGCCGCCAAACTTAGGGACGATGAAAAACGTCTGGAAAAAGAATTGGCATCCGCACAGGAACGTTGGGAGGAAGAAAGCAAACTGCACAGGGAAACCGTATCCGAGGACAACGTCGCCGACGTAGTTTCCATGATGAGCGGTATACCCGTAAATAGAATAGCACAGACCGAAAGCAATAAATTGGCCGAGCTCCCAAACCTTATCAAAGGATTTGTCATCGGTCAAGACGAGGCCGTGTCCAAAGTGGCAAGGGCCATACAACGTAACCGCGCAGGACTCAAGGACCCAAACAAGCCAATTGGTTCATTTATTTTCTTGGGACAAACAGGTGTCGGTAAAACGCAATTGGCCAAAATATTGGCCAAGGAACTTTTTGATTCCGAGGACGCCCTTATCCGCATAGATATGAGCGAATACATGGAAAAATTCGCCATTTCTCGCTTGGTAGGAGCACCTCCAGGATACGTGGGTTATGAAGAAGGTGGGCAGTTGACCGAGAAAGTTCGGAGAAAGCCTTATTCCGTAATATTGCTGGACGAGGTGGAAAAAGCGCATCCAGATGTATTTAATATGTTGTTACAGGTGCTGGACGATGGATTCCTTACCGATAGTCTTGGACGCAAAATCGATTTTAGGAACACCATAATTATCATGACATCCAACATCGGCGCAAGACAATTGAAGGATTTTGGACAAGGTGTGGGATTCGGTACGGCGGCCAAAAAGGCCCAGGCCGATACACATCAAAAAAGTGTCATCGAAAATGCATTGAAAAAAGCGTTTGCCCCAGAATTTTTAAACAGGATAGACGATGTAGTAGTTTTCAATGCGCTGGAAAGAGAGGACATACACAAGATCATCGATATCGAATTGAACAAATTGTACAAGAGAATCAAGGACATCGGATACGACTTACATCTTTCTGATAAAGCAAAAGATTACATAGCCGATAAAGGTTTCGATAAACAATATGGGGCACGGCCTCTTAAAAGAGCTATCCAAAAATATATAGAAGATACGCTGGCCGAGGAAATCGTAAACTCCAAATTGGAAGAGGGCGACAGTATTTTTATGGACTTGGACGAGAAAAAAGAAGAACTCACCATCAAAATAAAAAAAGCTGAAAAATCACCTGAAGCTGAAAAATAAAGCTTGATAAAACTTTTTAAAAAAGCTGGCTGTGGCCAGCTTTTTTTATGACCTGGAATTACCATACATAAGATATTTTAGCGTTTAATCTATTATTTTTCCTTTGATTGGCTTTCCCTTATAATTTCGTGAACGAGACACTATAATTACACTTGGGAATGAAAATAACTTCTAAAAAGAAGACCATAGTGGTACGTGAGTATCAACTTGAGGTCGGAACGGTGCAGGTTTTTGACAACTATATGGTCGCTTCTTTTGACGAAGGTGCTACTATAACATTGGAAAGGACCTATCAAATCATCGGAATTTCGGAAATACACTTCAGGGGCAAAGACTTTGGCTATATCAGCCTTAGAAAGAATTCCTATGCGATAGACCCTACTGTATACAATTATCTCAGAGGCCTGGACAACTTAAAGGCCTTCGCCATTGTTTCCAAAAAGGAAATAGACATGCACAATTTCAATATTGAAAAGATGTTCTATAAAAAACCTATGGAATTTTTTATAGAATTTGACAATGCCTTGGATTGGGTGCAAAAAAGAATAAAACCAAAAAAAGGAAGAAATAGCGCCTAACAACTAGTGGGTATTATCCTTCTGTTCCATTTCCGGTTGACGGAACAGTTCGGAATAGGCATTTCCAATATGTTCCACAAGTATGGATGCCTTGAGTGCCTCATAACCTGTCGAGGGTACCGCTAAATCTCCTGCCAAACCGTGCAGGTACACACCAAATATGGCTGCCTCGACAGATAAATAGCCTTGTGCCAATAACCCAGTAATCATTCCGGTCAATACATCGCCACTACCTGCGGTAGCCATACCGGGGTTTCCTGTAGTATTCACATAACCTTTGCCATTATATATGGTAATCGTGTGTGCTCCTTTTACAACCACCACAAGATCATACTTGGATGCAAATGCCTTGGTTTTTTCCAACTTATCAAAATCCGAGGCCCACTCACCTATCAACCGTTGCAGTTCCTTTGGGTGTGGGGTCAGTACGGATAATCGGGGAACATCTTTCAACATTTCAGGGTTTTGGGATAAAATATTCAACCCATCGGCATCAATGACCATAGGAGAATTGCTTTTCTTTAAAAAGGAACCAAAGGCCGAAACGGTATCGTCATCCAACCCGATTCCCATACCAATGCCAACGACCGAGGGTTCAAAAGGAATCTCGATTTCAGAAATACTCTTTTTCCGAGATCCAGTCAACACCATCACTTCCGGAACTGCGCTTTGCAAAGAATCATATCCGCATTTGGGAACAAAAGCGGTAACCAAGCCACTTCCAACACTCAAACAGGCATTAGCGGCCAGTTGTACGGCACCGATCTTCCCATAACTGCCGCCAATAATAACGGAATGACCGTAAGTCCCTTTATGCGAGAACTTAAGTCGCGGCCGGTACATGGGCAGTACTTCCGGTCTGTCTATAAGTTCGTAATCGGCATCAGTTTTAGCAATACAATCAGGATCTAGACCAATATCCACTATTTCCCATTGGTTAACATAAATGCCTGTTTCCGGCAAAAAGAAAACCAATTTGGGCAGTTGAAAGCTCAACACATAACTAGCCCGGATCACATACTCCCTATTCCAAGGATTTCTATCCACAGGCAATCCCGACGGAACATCCACGGATAAGGTAAAGGCTCTTGAATTGTTGATATGTCGAATCAAATTTCCGACCCAATCATCCGGAGCTCTGTTGAGTCCGATACCAAAAATGGCATCCACCACAATATCATTCGGTGATATTTGGGGCAAGTCGCTTTGCTTATTGATAAAATCCGGCCAAACTTTCATGTCCTTTAAACGTTCCAAGTTCAGTAAAAAATCCTCAGAACGCCTTTCACTATAATTTACCACATGCACCTTAATGGAGTAATCGTGTTCATGCAGTTTTCTGGCCAGTACCATGCCATCTCCCCCATTGTTACCTATACCACAAAACAACTGAATATTGACTTGGGTACCCCGCAAACGGGAATGTAACCACTCGAACAGCTGGGTAGCCGCCCTTTCCATAAGCACATCGCTGGTTATCTGTTCTCTTTGGATTGTGGATTTATCAGCTTGATAGATTTGTTGAGCAGAAAAAATTTTCATTCAGCAATAAAAATTGATTATTCGTACGGATTTCGTAAAAAACAACACCAACGATTTGATGAAGTATACAAAAGTACTACATTTATCATCTCATTACAGAGCAATGGAGTTAAAACAAACGGATATTAACCTTAATTTGATGAACCCTTTTTCATCTACAATTACAATTACTACTACCACCCCTTTGGGGTAAGTCTACTATATATAATTCCGTCCGTTTATTTAATCTATTTTCAATTTTTCACATCAATATTTCTTTATGAAAGTCTTAAAATTTGGAGGCACTTCTGTTGCCAATCCAGAACATATAAATAAGGTCAAATCCATCCTTGGCAATCAAAACAAGGAACAAATTGCGGTTGTAGTATCAGCTTTTGGGGGCGTTACAGACCTTCTCCTCAATGCATCGCGCTTAGCATCGGAACAAGATGTAAGTTATAAAAACAGTCTCAAGGAAGTTGAGGACAGACATATTTCCGCCATCAGGGAATTGATTCCCGTAAAATCTCAAAGTGCCGCTTTGAGCAAAGTGAAAAGTGAACTCAATATTTTGGAAACTTTGCTGGAAGGTGCTTTTTTAATCGGAGAACTCACCCCAAAGCTATCGGATAAAATAGTAAGCTACGGGGAATTGCTGTCATCCTTCATTATTAGTGAATTTTTAAAATCCGAAGGATTGGATGTAGCATTCAAGGACAGCAGGGAGCTGATCATTACCGATAACAATTTTGGCAAGGCCAATGTGGATTTCAACATCACCAATGCCAATTGTAAAGGTTTCTTTGCCTCGAACAAGCACCGGACAACAATCTTGCCCGGGTTCGTGGCATCTAGCAAAAGTGGAGATCTTACCACCCTGGGCAGAGGCGGCTCCGATTACACTGCCGCCATTATCGCCGCTGCCGTAGATGCGGAAATATTGGAAATATGGACCGACGTTAGCGGCATGTACACGGCCAATCCAAAATTGGTAAAGCAGGCAAAATGTGTTTCCAATATCAGTTATGAAGAAGCCATGGAACTGTCCCATTTTGGGGCCAAAGTATTGTATCCCCCTACCATTCAACCGATTTTGGGAAAAGAAATTCCTATTGCGATCAAAAATACTTTTGACCCAGATAGCCCTGGAACCTTGATTACCAAAAACAACAATGGGAATGGGAAAACAGTGCGAGGCATCAGCCATGTGGGCAACATAAGCCTTCTGTCATTGGAAGGGCCCGGTATGATCGGGATTCCGGGAATCTCCAAACGATTTTTCGAGACACTCTCCGTAAAAAACATCAGTATTGTTTTGATTACCCAAGCATCTTCCGAGCACTCCATCTGTGTAGGGATTGCCGATGAAGATGTGGACATGGCAGCCGAAGCGGTCAACGAGACCTTTGAATACGAAATATCAAGGAAAAAGATAAAACCCGTTATCGTTGAAAAAGATCTGACCATTGTTGCACTTGTTGGCGACAATATGAAAAGTCACCAAGGGTTGAGCGGTAAAATGTTCAGTACACTAGGGAAAAACAATGTGAATATTAGGGCAATCGCCCAAGGGGCTTCGGAACGAAACATCTCTGCGGTCATCAAAAAAGAAGATGTAAAAAAAGCACTCAACGCGTTGCACGAAACCTTTTTCGAGGAAAACATCAAACAGCTTAACCTCTTCGTGATGGGTGTTGGCAATGTGGGTTCCAAGTTTTTGCAGCAAATCCGCCAGCAAAAAAAATATTTAAAAGAAGAGCTAAAACTTAATGTTCGAGTTATTGGAATCAGCAACTCCAGAAAAATGGCTTTTGATGAAAGTGGAATTTCACTCAAAGACTGGGAAAACATAATAGATCAGGGAGAACCTGCCAATAAAGAAGTATTTTTTAGCCGCGTCAATGCACTGAACTATCGCAACAGTATTTTTGTGGACAATACTGCCAGTGCCGAAGTCTCGGAAAGCTATTCGAGCTATCTCAAAAACAGTATTTCCGTGGTCACTTGCAATAAAATTGCATCCTCTTCAATTTACGAGTACTACAAGGAACTAAAACACTTGGCCAAGGAATACAATGCCCCTTATTTATTCGAGACCAATGTGGGGGCAGGCTTACCGATTATTGACACCCTAAAGCACTTGATCGCTTCGGGTGACAAAGTGCGAAAAATTCAGGCCGTGCTATCCGGTAGTTTAAATTTTGTCTTTAACACATTTGATGACTCCACTACCTTCCACGACGTGGTAAAGCAAGCACAGGAACAAGGCTATACCGAACCCGACCCTACAATTGATTTGAGCGGAGTGGACGTAATGCGTAAAATCTTGATTCTAGCTCGGGAAAGTGGTCATCAATTGGATATTGATGGCATCGAAAACGAAGCATTCCTTCCCAAAGAAAGCCTAGAGGCCGATTCCAACGATGCATTTTTTGAAAGCTTGAAAAAATATGAAGCCGACTTCCAAAAATTGTACAAAGATGCAGCCAATGCCGATAGCAAACTAAAATATGTGGCCCAATTTGAAGATGGAAAGGCCAAAGTGGGCTTGCAGCAAATTCCAAAAGGACACGATTTTTACAACTTGGAGGGGAGCGACAACATTGTACTGTTCTTTACCGACCGCTATGTAGACCAGCCTTTGATCATAAAAGGGGCCGGAGCGGGTGCCGATGTTACCGCATCGGGTATCTTTGCGGATATAGTTCGAATAGGTAATTTCTAGATTATGGAGGAAATCAAAGTATTTTGCCCGGCAACCATAGCCAATGTCTCCTGCGGATTTGACGTACTGGGTTTGGCACTCGATTCGGTCGGCGATGAAATGACCATTCGCAAAACTTCCGAAAAAGGCATTCGAATCACCAAAATAAAAGGGCAAGAGCTTCCTTTGGAAACGGAAAACAATGTAGCAGGCGTAGCGGGTTTGGCCTTTATGGAAAAAAGCGATTACGAAGGCGGTTTTGAAATTGAAATCGACAAACGTATAAAACCAGGAAGTGGAATTGGCAGCAGTGCCGCAAGTTCCTCAGGTGCCGTTTGGGCCATGAACGAATTGTTGGGCAGGCCGTTTACCAAATTGGAATTGGTACAGTTTGCCATGCAAGGGGAAAAATTGGCCAGTGATGTGGCCCATGCCGATAATGTGGCCCCAGCCATTTATGGTGGGTTCACCTTGGTTCGGAGTTATGAACCTTTGGACATAATTCCCATACCAACACCATCGGAATTATATGCTACGGTTATCCATCCTCAGATTGAGATAAAAACCTCGGACTCCCGTAAAATTTTGAAGACCACTATTTCCATGCAACAAGGCATCCGGCAATGGGGCAACTTGGGAGGTTTGGTCGCAGGGCTTTTTCAAAATGATTATGACTTGATCGGACGCTCTTTGCACGACCATATTGTAGAGCCCATCCGTTCCATTTTAATCCCCGCTTTTGATGACATTAAGGCCAATGCCCTAAAAGCGGGGGCGCTCGGAAGCGGAATCTCAGGGTCTGGCCCATCCATTTTTGCACTGAGCAAAGGGGAAAAAATCGCACAAAAAGTAGCAGAGTCCATGAAAGAAACCTATCAAACCATTGGGGTAGATTTCGATATTCACATTTCCAAAGTCAACAGCCAGGGGATAAAAAAAATTGCTTAAATCCATGAAATTCCACAGTCTAAACAACCAAAATATACAAGCCTCGTTCAAAGAGGCGGTCATAGCAGGAATCGCTCCTGATAAAGGGCTTTATTTCCCAGAAAGCATCACTCCCCTTCCTACTGATTTTTTTGAGAATATTGAGGAACTTTCCAACCACGAAATAGCATTTCAAGCCATTCATCAATTCGTGAACGAAGACATTCCAAATGGTATCTTGAAAAAAATCATCGCCAACACCTTGGATTTTGATTTTCCCGTGGTGGACATTGAAGAAAATATTGCCACTCTGGAGCTTTTTCACGGCCCCACTATGGCCTTTAAAGATGTTGGCGCGCGTTTTATGGCCAACTGTCTTGGGTACTTTTCCCAAGGCGAAAAGCAAGATGTTACCGTTTTGGTGGCTACTTCCGGGGATACCGGTGGTGCCGTTGCCAATGGTTTTTTAGGGGTTGATGGTGTCAAGGTGGTTATCCTTTACCCAAGCGGAAAAGTGAGCGAGATTCAAGAAAAACAATTGACCACATTGGGCCAAAATATCGAGGCCATGGAAGTGGATGGCGTTTTTGACGATTGCCAACGCATGGTAAAGACCGCTTTTTTGGATGAAGAAATCACAGCACACAAAAAACTGACCTCAGCCAACAGCATCAACGTGGCCAGGTGGTTGCCCCAGCTCTTCTATTTTTTGTTTGCCTACAAACAGGCAAAATCAAAAGGAAAGGAAATTGTTTTCTCCGTACCCTCTGGGAATTTTGGAAATATCTGTGCAGGGATGGTCGCCCAAAAATTGGGAATGCCTGTCAAGCATTTTGTGGCCTCCACCAATGTAAACGATGTGGTGCCCAAATTTATGGAGAATGGGGTATACAAGCCGATGTCATCCATTGCTACTATTTCCAATGCCATGGATGTGGGCGACCCAAGCAATTTTGTACGGATCCGACATATGCACAAAAATGATTTGGAAACGCTTAAAGAGCACCTTTCCTCATACGCTTTTACGGATGAAGCCACAAGGGCGGTTATGAAAGAGGTATATTCCAAAACAGGGTACGTTATGGACCCGCATGGTGCCGTTGGGTACCTTGGATTAAAGGAATATCAAAAATCCCATCCAGATACCTATGGTATTTTCCTGGAAACCGCCCATCCTGTTAAATTTTTGGATGTGGTGGAGGGTACTTTGGGGTTGAGTCCAGAAATCCCACCTCAAATTATAAGGGTAATGCACAAACAGAAAAAGTCGCATCAAATCTCTGCATACGAAAATCTAAAATCCTATTTGCTCGATACTTAGTCGAACACTCGGCTATTTTAACAAAGCGTTGTTTAAAACATTCTTTTGGATGAAGGTGCATCTGCGGTGAAATCAATAAATTTGCTTCAAAACCAAAAGGAATGAAAAATACTGCACTTACCAAAACGCATGAGGCATTGGGGGCTAAAATGGTACCTTTTGCGGGCTATAATATGCCTGTTTCCTATGAAGGTGTAAATATTGAACATGAAACCGTTCGCAAAGGTGTGGGCGTTTTTGATGTCTCTCACATGGGGGAGTTTTTGATCGAGGGCCCAAAGGCTTTGGAACTGATCCAAAAAGTGACGACAAATGACGCTTCCAAATTGACCGTAGGAAAAGCGCAGTATAGTTGTTTGCCCAACGAAACGGGCGGAATCGTGGACGATCTAATTGTTTATAGGGTAAAAGACGAGACCTATCTATTGGTGGTGAATGCATCCAATATTGAAAAGGATTGGGACCATGTTGCAAAATATAATAAAACCATTGGTGCCGAAATGCGGAATATTTCAGATGATTATTCCCTATTGGCCATCCAAGGGCCCAAGGCGGTAGAGGCTATGCAATCCATCACTTCCGTGGATTTATCCGCCATTAAGTTCTACAACTTTGTTGTAGGTGATTTTGCAGGGATTGACCATGTAATCATATCCGCCACTGGATACACCGGTTCCGGAGGTTTTGAGATCTATTGCAAGAATTCCGAAGTGCAACAAGTGTGGGACAAAGTCTTGGAAGCTGGGGCTGATTTTGGCATTAAGCCTATTGGTTTGGCCGCCCGTGACACCCTTCGCTTGGAAATGGGTTATTGTCTTTACGGAAACGACATTGACGATACCACCTCTCCGTTTGAAGCGGGCCTGGGTTGGATTACAAAGTTCACGAAGGAATTTGTGAACAGCGAAAACTTTGCCAAAGAAAAAGCCGAAGGTCCCAAAAGAAAACTGGTAGCATTCCAAATGGAAGAGCGGGGGATCCCAAGAGCGGGATACCCTATTTTGGATACCGATGGCAACCTAATAGGAAAAGTAACCTCGGGCACCATGTCGCCATCCCTTTCCAAAGGAATCGGGCTCGGCTATGTGACCACCGAGTTTTCAAAAGTGGATACCCCTATCCATATTCAAATACGAAAAAACACTGTTTTGGCAAGCATTGTAAAATTGCCATTCTATAAAAACACCTAACTGACATTTGGATAAAAAAAAGATATTGATATTGGGAGCGAGTGGATTTGTGGGCAATGCCATATACAAAGAACTCTGCTCCTATTTTGATACTTACGGTACTTACTGCTCCAATCGTTCTTTTGCCAAGAACAAACAGTTTTTACGCTACGATATTGAGGAAGATGATATTTTTAAGGTTCTTGAAAAGGTCAAGCCAGATGTAATTGTTTCATCGCTCCGGGGAAATTTTCCCGCACAGATTCAGGCCCATCAACATTTGATGGAGTATTTGATGCAAACAGATACAAAATTGTACTTTATTTCATCTGCCAATGTTTTTGATGCCTACAGCAAGTATCCATCCTACGAGCACGACAAAACCCTATCGTTAAGTGTCTATGGACGCCTCAAAATAAAAATCGAAAACATGATGATGCGTTTGCCCAAAGGTAAAACCGCAATACTTCGTGTACCTATGGTTTTTGGAAATGCTTCGCCCCGGATCAAAGAAATAAAGGAAAATATAGCAAACAAGGAACCTATTGAGGTATTCCCGAACCTTATCATTAACGTGACCAACGATGATAGGCTTACACAACAAATACACTACCTCATCAATAGAAACAAAACAGGCATTTATCATTTGGGCAGTAACGACCTTATCCAACATGAGGAATTCATCAAGGAGGTCATTGAACATTTGGGAAATTATCACCCGATTTACAAAAGGGTCTACACCACCAACGAGGATAGATATTTGGCCGCTCTGCCCAAGGACAATGTCTTGCCAAAGAACCTTCGCATCAGTTGCCAAGAAATTATAGAGCACCATCTCCCGGTATAGTTTTCTTTTGATCACTTATTTGGTTATCTTCTGGAAAAATGAAGATGTATGAAAAAGTTGACCACCAATGAAATTACAGAAGCCTTGAAAAACTTATCGGGTTGGGCCTTAAAGGATGATATGATCGAGAAAACCTTCACTTTCAAAGATTTTAAAGAGGCTTTTGCTACAATGACGCACATTGCCTTTGAATGTGAAAAACAAAACCATCATCCCAACTGGGAAAATGTCTACAACAGCCTCACGATCAAACTAAGCACGCACGATGCCGACGGGCTTACCCAAAAAGATATCGACCTGGCAAAATCCATAGATGAAATAGTTGGATAGCCCAGCCCTATTCATCTTGACAAAGGGGCTTTTTTTGCTAAATTTGCCATCATCCAGAATTTAAGATTATATGGGAAGAGCGTTCGAATTTAGAAAAGCACGGAAAATGAAGCGTTGGGCAGCCATGTCCAAAGCCTTTACACGTATTGGGAAAGATATTGTTATGGCCGTTAAAGAAGGTGGCCCCGACCCCGATGCCAATTCCAAGCTACGTGCCGTAATTCAGAATGCCAAGTCCGTAAACATGCCCAAGGACAATATTGAGCGTGCCATTAAAAGGGCTTCGGACAAAAGTCAGGGCGATTACAAAGAAGTGCTTTTTGAAGGCTACGCACCCCACGGTATTGCTATTTTAATCGAAACGGCCACCGACAATAATACACGGACCGTGGCCAATATCCGAAGCTACTTTAACAAATGCAACGGAAGTTTGGGCACATCGGGCTCTGTTGAATTCATGTTCGACCATACCTGCAACTTTACCATCAACGGAGAGGGCATCGACCCCGAAGAACTGGAATTGGAAATGATTGATTTTGGTGCCGAAGAAGTATTTGTGGATGAGGACGGCATTCATATTTATGCACCTTTTGAAAATTTTGGTGCCATTCAAAAAGAATTGGAATCGAGAGCGATTGAAATTGTTTCCTCTGGTTTTGACCGCATTCCACAAGTAACCAAAGAACTCAATGAAGAAGAAATGGCCGATGTAGATACACTTCTGGAAAAAATCGAAGAGGACGATGATGTGCAGAACGTGTTTCACAATATGAACATGTAGGTATATATCTGATATTCAATTATTTACATATTAATCTGAATATTAAGTTTGTGCATCATACATTACATTTTTGGAAGAGTTTACACAGCTTAACAAAAAAGCATAACTAGCTTTAATGCAGTTATTTATAGATTTACCAAAGAAAAAAGGTCTTTGGACAGGAAATTCGGAAAGACCAAATCCTTCGAATTCAAGGTCCGTGATTGATTTCTCAATATTCTCCAACCTTTCAGGACTATCTCCTATATCTAAAAGTCCTGCTTGTAAAAGAGGTTGTAAAAATTTGTTTTCCATAATCTAATCTATTGTAGTTAATGTCTTTAATTCTTCTATTAATTTGTATACCATCGTACAAGGATTATGATTGGCATAATCCTGTCGCTGTCCATACTTTTCTGACAACCTCTTTCCATTTCGGATAGCATCTTCTTGGCTACCATATTCCTTAAGAAGTGCATACATCTGTTCATTATTTTTTTCATATCGGAATACCTCCCCTAAAACAGGTTTGAGATTGTTCTCGATCAGTTCCTTAAAATCCTTTCTGAGTATAGCATTTTCGTAATATTGAAAATGTAGCAAGTACCAAAGTTCAAATGCTTCATTGCTCCAAGCACATCCAATATCATCATTCCCACAACGCTGAATAGCGGCATTAAAATCCTGTGATGAAAAACTGTCCTTGTCGAACACTACCCAAAGCTTATCTACCTGTCGGGTGTTGCTCTTTTCGTAAACTCCTTTTAACCGCAAAGCTTCATCCACCAAAGATTGGGTATTCCTGCCCGTCCCTTCAATATCTATTTGGTATGCGGTCAACACACCTTTAGGCAAATCCTGTTTTAGTCCTTCAAAATAGTTAGGTTCCGTCGCTTCACCCTCGCATACAATGAGGTAATACTTACGCTTGTTTCGGATGTTCTTCTTCCGTTTTTGCTCTTCCCTTGCAAATCGTTTTAACCGTTCATTCGGGATTTTTATTTTTCTTGCCATCCTGTTACTACGTTTGAAAGGTTGCCTATAAACGGAATTGCTCCGTAACGTCCTTCTATATAATCTTTCTCGAATGAACGATCCTTGCGAATCGTTTTTCCTTCTTCCTTATATTCCACTAAGGAATACATATCCGAAGCACCATATTGGTCCTTTTCCACAAAATAAATCTGGTCCCTTCGGTAATTACCATAGTACAATAAGTTCGTGTCGTGCGTGGCAAAAATGAGCTGTGCATTATTGGGATTGAATTGCTTCGAGTTAAAGAGCCGGGTGACCGCAAGTGTCAATAATGGATGTAAGCTGGCATCAAGTTCATCTACAACCAATATGCCACCATCATTTAAAACATCAAATACAGGCCCGGAAATATTAAATATTTTGTTTGTGCCGGAGGATTCCTGACTACGCATATCAAATTCTACATCGCCGACAGCTTTACCTTGATCATTATATTTCTTATGTATGGTTTTTATATCAATTTTATATGCCCCTTCTAAATCAGTTACTAATTGTCTCACAAGGCTTTCCGGCATATCATTGGGAAGCTCTTTGGCATCAAAAGGCTTTTTATTGATAGCTATATCATCAAACCCCAAATCCAGTCTTTTATAAAAATTAAGTAGCTTGGAACTTGTATGTTTGTCCTCCAGCATCCCAAATGTCACACCTTTGTATCCTTCATGGGTTAACCCAGAAATGGTAATGAAGTTATCAAACCATTTCATGATCTTTTTGGCAATCTTTCCATTAAACTGGTCTGCTACAGCCAGAAATAGCGCATTATCGCGGGTACGCTCTTCCAGATCTTTCCCTTCGGGAAAATTCCTGGTTACTTCGATACCGTCATATTCGCGAAGAAACATGGCTTTCTCTGCATTTTTTGGTGCTTCAAAAAGCCATTCGGCATGCACTTGCCTATCATCCACTTCAAAACCATATCTATATCGAACGTTATCAATGATAAAAATGGCCTCAAAGAGAGAGGGAGCCTTTTCAGTTTCTGTACTTAATAAAAATGGGGTCACGTCCAACTCATCTGCAGATGATTGATCAAAAGATTGCAGGACCAAACGTCTCATTGTGGACATGGCGCGGACAAAGTTACTTTTGCCACTGGCATTGGCTCCATATATCACGGCTCCTTTCAACAAATCCCTACGCTCGGTAGAGAATATATTCGTGTCTATATGCTCTTTTATAGAGGTTGCGGCAAGACTCAGCGTTGTTTTAGCTTTGAATGAAAGAAAATTGCCTACTGAAAATTCGAGTAACATATTTTTATATTTATGAGAATTTTTCTCAAAAATACAAATAATTAAATCACTAATAGTCTTTTATTGAGATAATTTCTCATATTTTATGAATTTATAACCAAGTATGCGGTAGTATTCCCCATCTAATAAGCACAATGTTATTTTTACCATATGGTATAATACTTCAGAGTAAAAAATTTGGATGTGAATATCTAAACAAAAGTAGACTGATTTTGATGTTGAGTTTGTTGTGAACAGTAACATGCCTTATTGCACAAAAGTCGATTAGATTTTATCTCATAAAAAAATAATTCAATAAAAAAACGAACTAATTTCGAACTAATAAGATAAATTAAGTCTCAATTAATTAATAATCAAATTATTAATAGTGAAATAATGACAATCAGAACGTGTACCACACCATGCAGGGATAAGTACGCCCACACCCTTTAAATAAACGCAAAAGCCTCTACTTGAAATAGAAGCTTTTATTATTTATAATAATTATAGGCTGGAATTTCATTGACACTACGATCAGAAACGGGTTCGAGTCCCGTACTCTCCACCAAACCGTCGATTGAAAAGTATTTTCTTTTGACGGTTTTATTTTCACCAGTAGCTGATTATCAATACACAAAAATTCTTTCAACGTTTCTGAAGAAATTGCCCGATTTATGAAGCTGAAAAAGGGAAAGGGCTTTCATAAATTTATTAATACAATAAATAACAATGCATTAAGGTCAAAAAAAAAAACAATTTAAACTCACTTTGGTTCGATAAATCCGGGGAGGTCAGCTAGCTGGAAACGAACCGCCATAAAATACTGGTAAATAGAGGCCTAAATATATCTAAAGGCTTTTTCTGCTATAAAAACCACCTATTTAGAGAGTTTTCACAAGAAAACAGAAACACACCGAACCAATGAAACATCCTCCCCCAATCTTTCGCTCGACTTTCTCAATCACCTGCTTTCCTCTTTAATTTGGAGCATTGTAGATTCCCACATCTCTTATGCGAGTATCCTTATCCGTATCTGCTTATTTCATATTCTCTAACAACGCCGCGTCCTTATGCCAGCTTTTCATCAAGCGGTTATAAGCATCTTGTGTCTTGGTAATACGAAGTATATGTGGCGAACCTTTTTTGATGGTTTCGGTCTTCAAATCAATGACCACATTTTTTATAGCCAACTCCATTTTACTTCTTTCACTCTGATTTTTACGAAAATCAAAGACCGTTTCATCGGGTGATTCCAAAAATGTTTTTAATATTTTCCATTGTGCGCTATATCCGGTTGTGTCGGGTATCGGGCGGCTCCAATCGGCAGGTGGTTGTGGTTTGTTATCTATGCGTTGTTGTAGGTATTCACGACAAAATGAAAGTAGTTTTTCTGTAAATTCTGATGATTCTGCAGTTAGTAATTTCGGAACCAGCATATTGTGTATGTATTCCCATTGTGTGTTTTTTGTAAGGGCTTCAACAATTGTTTTTACCCATTCTTTTTCGGTTGGAATTTGCGCCAGCTGAAACAAATCGGAAAGTGCTGCCGCACTGATTCCCCGTTTAGTATTGGCATACAACTTTTTAAAGTGATCGGGCAACAATGCTATTTGTTGCAAGGTTATAGATTTTAGGGTGCCGGTATCTATCATTGTGTTTAGTACGCCAAGCAATTTTTCCAGAACCGGAAATGTAATGTCGCCCACAATTTTTTCAAACACTATTGTTGTGTTCTCAACAGGCAGAAATTGAAAGAGTTTAACCCAGTGGTCCGAATCTATTTTCTCAAAAAAGAATTGTAAACGCTCCTGGTCCAATTTCGTCAAAAAGACCTTTTCATTTCTATTAACAAGCCAGTCGGCTACAGCGTTGAAGTTTTCTTTTTCATCCGACCGGGACCTCCCCTTTAATCCCTCGGTTAACATATCTTTCACTGACGCAACTTCTGCATCGCTAATTTTCTGTGCACGGTTAAAAAAGGTGATCCAGTTGAGTTGCGTTGCCGCATTTTGGGCATACAGTAATTCTGCGTTCATCTCCGGCGACCAAATCATTACCGCTCCATAGTGGTACCAATGCATTATGTCAGGGCCATAATTGCCCATATAACCCGTAGATTCTTTTATGAGAGGTTCTCCTTCGTTAAGAGGAAAGGAGGTCAACAATTCGTCTTCTTCAAAATTTATCTCATCGAAAGCCGGCAGTTCGTTTTCCAGCCAGTGTTCTATGGACAAGTATTCTTCATATACCTCTCCCATTTCAGTGTTCTCTTCATCATCATAATATCCGTCATATTCCGGAGTTCCGGCAAGATAAGAAGTAACCAGACACAATTTTGCATAATATCCCGCCTGTTTTGCTGCCAGTAGAAGAGCTTCAGTTTTAGCGCGGTCGTTCAGTTTTAATGCATCTTCCGAAAAGTTTTTGGGAGTGTATTGATGCCCGAGTAAGATGATATAAGGATTATTCGGAGTATTGTTTTCAACAAATAATCCGGCGAGCCTGCCAGCGTAGCTTTGCAAAGATTGCGGTTCGATTTTTTTTCCTGCCTTTTGTTGTACAAGATTATATACCAGGCAAACACGATGGCCAGAAGTAAGCAGTTTTACCTCGTGATCGCAATCTGCATAAAAAGCGGCGTAGTTTAAGGTATGACCGGGATTTGCATTGGCAAAATCGGCGGTTACCTCATTTCCATCAAAACGAATTACCAATTCGCCGCCGGTGTATTGGGAAGGCAAACCAATGACGAGCGAACCAAACATTCCCTTTTCTTTTTCCGAATCTTTGTGCGATAGAAAGAAATCGCCTTCTTCGTAAATAAGCAGTTTATAAAGATGTGCCGTAACGGTATAATCTTCCAGCCCGAGGTCGGTTTTGATGTTTTTGATGGCTTTTCCTAAAAACCCGTTCCAGTTCGGATTGTTGAAATGTAGTTTATCGGCATCAATTTCCCAGGCACTCCGCACGTTATTGTCCACTATGGTTTGGCTACCTTTTCCAAAGGGTGCTTTGTGGGCAACCTGTATTAACGCCTTTGCCTGAAATTGATTTATCGGATAGGCTACTTCACCCACCGTTTCTACCTCCAGACCGGGAAATATAAAATCAGCTGTGCGGATACTTGCAAATTTTCCACTGCCTTTGATGTCTTGTAAGCAGATAAGGATATTTTTCTTTAGTTGATTCATCTGTTCTTTTTTGTTTGTTTTTCATAGGTCATGCTTCGACAAGCTCAGCACAAGGATGGAATGCCCTGTTGACCATATCGGTTGGTGTCCAAAAATTCGCTTATGGGCATTTTATAATGCCTAAAAACTAAACCACTATGGACTTGAGGTCCATAGGTTCAAAAACATAGGACAAGAATGAAATTCTTATTCCAAAATAATTTTATCATCATCCATATTGGACGGATTGCGATGATGTTCAAGGTAATCCTCGACCATCTTGTCGGTGATGTTGCCCGTGCTCCATACCCCATATCCAATGGCCCAAAAGTGCCGGCCCCAGTACTTCTTGGAAAGCCTGGGGAATTCCTCCTGAAGACGGCGGGAAATCCTGCCCTTAAGGCGTTTCACCAAGTCGCTCACCTTCTGGGAGGGACGGTAATCAATATGTATGTGTACATGGTCCTTACTTATGACCCCCTTGAGAATCCGTACATCTTCCGAATCGCAAATCTGTTTGACAAGATCACGGCACCTGACCTGGACATCCCCCGTGAGCACGTGATATCGATACTTGGTGACCCATACCATATGGGCCGTCAACCACGATACAGTATCACCCGACCTTCTCTGCTCATTTCCCATAAAACGAATATAGGAAATGTGTAGCAACTAAAAGCCTTGCACTAAAGTGCATAGTTTTAACTAACGATTGTGACCAATAAAAACTTGGATGGATAGGGAATGTAGGGCTTCCCTCCAATATGGATATTATATATTTCGATTGGAATAGGATCTTTCGTACCAGGGCTCAAAGAAGAAACCCAAGTTCAAAACTATTGGGAGCCTTGTTGATCTGATCCATTCCACTTTGATCAAATGCCCGTATGATTTCTTGAACGGTCATGGGACGATAAGTTGTATTAATATGACAGCGTGGACCCAAATCCATTTGATGAAGGGATTCATGGAAGGTACACCGATGAAAAACAATGCAAATAGTCGGATTTTGACATCAGATTGCAGGATTTTGCCATTTTCCACACCATTGTTGTTCAATAGTTTAGCAGGGTATTATCATTTCAAAATGGTATGCACCAAGTTTCCCAAAAAACGAAGTCCAATTGATTTGAACCATGACAGTAAACGCCAATTATAAGAAACACTTTATCAATGCCATAGTGGTATTGTTCATTTTTCTGTTTGTCTATGCCGCAACAAGTAAGTTATGGGATTTCGGGCAGTTCAAAGTGCAGTTGGGACAATCCCCAATATTGACAACATATGCAGATTGGATCTCATGGCTTGTTCCACTTACCGAATATGCCTTGGCCATTTTATTATCAATGGAATCCACCCGTTACAAGGCCCTTTATATGACCTTGGGATTAATGACCATGTTCACCACCTATATTATTTTGGCGCTCAACTTTAGTGACTACATCCCCTGTTCCTGTGGGGGTGTTCTGGAAGATCTGGGATGGACCGAGCACATTGTGTTCAATCTCTTCTTTTTGTTGCTGTCAATTATTGCTATCCTACAATTGAAAAGCTATTCAACCCGTAAAACCATTCCCTTATGATTTTGAACAATGTCTACATAAAACTTCTGGGAACCATTGTCCTGAGCATCGGTCTTATGGTTATCCTGTTCCTTTCTTCGGAGGAACAGTTCCATCGAAACAATGCTTTCATTCGAAGATATCCTCCCCATCCGGTCATTAAGGAATATGACATAGATCTAGGGTTCAATTCCTATTATATTGCCGGCCTTGGGAAAGACATGGTATACCTCGGCAATACTACGGCCCCACTCCATTTGTTGAAAATCAACTTGTCCACCAAGGATACCATGCATATCAAATTAAGGTTATCGGATATGGACCTTCCTTTTAAGAACGTCCAAATTCAAGTACAACCACCCTATTTCTTTGTGTTGGACGGTTCAATTCCCTGTATATTCCGTGGTTCGATAACCAACTGGAAAGCCGAACCATGGATGCGGGACGAAGCTTACTTTTCAAAAGCCCTGGTCCTTGACAGCAATAGGATTTATATAAAAACCATCCAAAGTGAAACTAGGGAGGTTTCCCTTGGCCTACTTGAAAAAAGAAAGCACTTCACTGTTGCCCTGCATCCTGAGATCCTTCAAAGACAAATTGATGGGGTCTTTGATGTCGATGGCATCATGGTATCGACCCCTGATAAAAAAAGGTTGGGATATGTTTACTTCTATCGCAACCAGTTCATGAGCATGGATTCCCGGTTAAAAAACCTCATGCGACAACGGACCATAGACACCGTCAAAAAGGCACGGATCGAGGTTGCCGAACTCCATCAAACAAAAACCACAACAATGAAAGCCCCTCCCCTAACGGTCAACTCCATGGCGGCCATGTACAAAAACTTTATGTTCATTGGATCGAACAGGCTTGGTAAAAATGAGGATGGGGAACTGCTGAAGGTCGCATCCATTATCGATGTCTATGACTGGGGCGACTCCACTTATAGGTTCAGCTTTCACCTATATCATGTAGGAAAGGAAAAGGTCCATGAGTTCAGTGTCTTTGATGGCCGTTTAGTGGCCTTGATTGACAATGCGCTCTCCGTCTACAATTTTAGAAAAGGGATTGTGGACCACATTCCCTATCAGGAACAAGAAAATATTACTGGCCAGTAACGGGGATGCGATCGAAAACCCGTAAAAAAGAGTAGATCACAGTATTAATTTAAATGTTATCATTATGAAATTTAGTAAAACAAAATTTCTGATTCCAGGGTTGGCTGTAGTACTTGCTGTCGCAGCCAGCGCCTTTACGACAAACGAGACAAAAGATGAGTCTTTTGTCCAAAATTACATCAATTCCCCGGTCCCGTGCCAGGAAGTTGAAGAGAGCTGTACTCCTCAAGGTACACAGGAATGTACCTATGAAACCGGTGAGTACATATTCGCCAAAAACGGGACTGTTTGTGAAACACCACTTTACAGGCAATAGGTTGTTTTTTGTTTTCATAATTAGAATGGGAAAAGGAGCCTTGATCGGCTCCTTTTCTTTGACTAATTCAAAAAACTAGGGGAACACTTGTTCCATTTTCAAGAGGCAATGCCTTAAATGTCCTATATTATCGATGTCCGAATCACCGTCCAGGGTAAGTTTCAGATCAGCCTTTAAGGTGTTATACGCTTTCATAAAATGGCCCTTGGCCTGTTCAGAATATCCAAAGTTGCCCAGCTTGGTCGAATGGTCCATACCTTCACCTACCACCTGGACCAATAGGGCGATATATCTTTTTTGAAGTGCCTGACACCGACGTTTACCGATGTATTTTGTCTTGAAAAGCGCTTGTTGAAAATCCATTAAAACCTTTTCGGTCAAGCCCCTGTGAGCCAAGGCTTCCTCCATCCATTCCAATCGTTTCATTCGGTGCGGCCCGAACAGTTTTAGGACAAGCTTTTGCTGGTACCCCATCAGTTCATCCGGATGTGTGGAAAACCGAAGACCGATCAGGAAATCGGGATTGGCCAACCAATCTGGTGGAGAGATGGCCTGTTCCATAAAAAAAGACAATGCCTCCTCTTGATTCTTCCTATCAATGGGGCTATACATTGCTCCTTGTTGTCCATTAGATCTGTACTGGATCGAATAGCCGCCGACCATGCTCAAAACATGTTGCATTTGTCCATACCATAATTCCAGAGCTGTATTATACCTTCTTTCCAGAACAGCGTCATCTATTTTACCACTGCGGTACATTCCATCGAGTATTGCCATCACACGTTGCATATTCTCAAGTCCCAAACGCGTACTTTCAATGGGGTCATCATTGTCCATCACATTGTTTACGGTTCCTGGGCCGATCCTTTCGTATTGATTGCGATTGTATCGGTACCAGGGCACACTGTCCTGTTGCCGTACCAAGGATTCCAGTATGGGAAGTTCATCTGTGGGCATTCGCACATCCTGGATCTCTCTATACCCCCATTGGATGTGGTAACGATCCATGGGCCCTACTTTTTGGATGAGTAGTGAGGGAGGGATCCCATCCGCTGGTTGGACCACATAATTGTGGCGTGCATAGCCCATGATACTCGGGGTATGCCCCATTTTCTTGAGCCAATCCCTATCCCTTGTTTTATCAATCGGATAGGCGTACTCCCCAAAATTGGCATCCTTGATCCCAAAGGCATGGCCGGCTTCATGTGCCGTGATATATTGTAACAGTTCCCCCTTAAGGCTTTCGGGGACCGGGTATTCCCGGGCCCTGGGGTCCAAAGGCGCACAACGGATAAAATATTGATCCACCCAATAATCAAATGTGCCCCCGATTATAATATCTGCTTTGAGGATCTCCCCTGTCCGAAAGTCCGTGATTTGGTGAACGGTGGAACTGGATCGCCGCTCCTTTCGTGTTCCTTCGTCCATATTCCATCGAACCACGGAATGGCCCATGGTATTCAAACTCCACAGGGAATCCTTGGAACTAAACTCCCTTACGATCAGGGCGTCCTTAAAACCTGCCGCTTCAAAGGCAGGTTGCCATTCCATTATTCCTGCAGTTATATAAGGTTTCCATTTTTCGGGTATGGTCCTGTCCAAATAAAACACAATGGGTTTTACCGGTTCACTTAACTCTTGGCCTTTGTTCTTCTTTTCCAAGCGCCAACGCATGATACTGGCTAGCGCCGGCTTTGTGCTATGGTTCAGGACATCAAATATATCCTCACCAAAAAAACCCATGCGATGGTCAAATAATCTTGGTGCCATGGGTTCGGGGAGCACATAAAATCCAAAATCTGCATCCAAGCTTATGCTCTCACCCTCCTGCAATATTGTTCTTTTGGTACTGATGGCCACTTCCTGGTCCAAATTATGCACGCCATCAATATAGGATCGTTGTCCATCCACTGTTTCTGGACGGTTGTTTTGCCAAGAAACCGGGGCCTGGAGGATAAAATCGGTCACATCCACTTGAAAGGAAGCTGTATCACGACCATTGGGCAGGATCGGAAACCGTCCCAAAATCGGGGATGTTCCTTTGGCCCCTTGTGGAATCAGCACTCCAACAAGGGAATGGACAGGAGGGGCCTCCAACACCAGATAATCTGCTTTCTTGGACCATCTGACCTGATATTGGCCCGATGACCCATGTCTGACAAAGAGCATCGGTTGTCCCAGTATGTTTTCATTCAAGGTCATGATGAGTCGTTCCCCCTCCAAATGTCCCATCAATTTGGAATTGGTCTGCCCCATAATGGGACAGACCGCTAGCCAAACAATCACAGAAAACAAAACTTTCCAGTGACATAGCTTAGGGGCGGGTTTTCTTCTACCCGATGACAATCTGCCTGACTCCATTTCAATAGCCTTCATTCTGGGGTTCTAGCTTTGGATTGAGCAACAACTCCGATTCCGGGACAGGTAACAGGATATCCGTACCCTGCCAATTGGGCTTTGTTGGGGCCAATGTCCCATCAATCCTTCCGGTCCTTTTCAAATCAAAAAAACGATGCCCATGCTCCGTAAAGAGTTCCACCCGTCGTTCCCTCTGGATGGCATCCAATACACTGGCCTGATCCATGGATACAATAGCCGGGAGGTCCGCCCTCTCGCGAAGGATGTTCATATGGTCCAAGGCCAATGCAGTATCCCCCAATTGTGCCGCCGCTTCAGCAACAATCAAATGGAGTTCTGCCAAACGAAAGATCACGGAACACTCCTCCGTGGTAGCCGTATTGGTGTTCAACTTGTACTTGAAGGGATGATACCATATCCCATCGCCTTCAGAAACAGATCCGACCCAATTCGATAAGCGCTCATCTCCTTCCTCAAAACTTTCCACCAAATCATTGCTAAGTGCTGAATAGGGCGGAGGACCATCGGTAAAAACAAACGTAAAGGCTTCCTCTGTATTGACCCCGGCAATCCCTGGGTCCAATTGCCACAATGTTTCCAAACTATGTATTGAAAACACTTGTCCTAAATCCGCATGTAATTGATATCCTCCATTTTCGATGACATATTGCGCTTGTTCCAAGGCCAAGGACCAGTCACCCTGATACAGGTAGACCCTGGCCAAAAGTGCCGATGCGACCCAATGGTTCGGACGAAAGCTTGTTCCGGTATCCTTTGCCATCAAATCTCTCGCCCGTTGCAGGTCATCAATGATCTTTTGATATACCAAAGTGCCCTCCATTCGGCCCAATTCCCTATTGGCCCTATAATCCGTACGCTCCACATAGGGAATGTCCCCGAACAAGCTGGTGAGGTAAAAATGGACAAAGGCCCTTAAGAAATAGGCCTCGCCCATAAAATGCTCTTGATCTTCCAATGATAGGGAACTGGATGTCCCCACACCTTCCAATATACTATTTGAGGCATGGATAAGGTTATAACCCGAACTCCAAAATCCCTGCACATATCCATCGGTGGGAAGTACATCGTTCTCCTCATAGACTTGAATGGATTGGAAACTGGGGTTATATAGATTGAGTTCATCGGTGTAGTGCCCCAAAAGATAACTTAAACCAGAGGTTGTTCCATTGGTAAATGCCGTTTGGCGCAATTCACTGTAAATATGTGCAAAGGCCGCTTCCACCGTAGCGGCATCTTCAAAAACCACTGGGCCCGTCAATTGGTTATTGGGGGGTTCCACATCGGTAAACCCCTCACAAGAAGTACATAGGATCAGTAAGATACAAACAGGCCCAAGGAGCCTCGTTTTGATGAATTGTTTTATTTCGTTAACTGATTTCATGGTGTTTGTTTTTAAAATTTTAATTGGGTACCTAGACTTATCATTCGCAATACCGGAGGGCTTGACATGGACTGTGTCTCAGGGTCCAGCCCCTTATAATTCGTCCATGTCCAAAGGTTCTGACCCCTAAGAAAAAGCTCACAGCCAAACCCATGTTCACCCCTATCGGTCACTTGATAGGAAATGGATACGGTCTTGAGCCGGAGATAGGAGGCGTCCGATACCGAGGTATCACTGTTGGCAAAAAGCGAATGTGCCCTCCTTGCCCCTGAATCCCGCCCAGTGGAGAATCGCTGCACCCCCGATTTTTCGCCTTCTGACTGCCAGCGTTGCAGTACCTCCGTGGGTTGATTGGTCATTCCTCCAGGTATACCAGTTGAATACCAGTAATTGTATCCCTCCTGTTGGGTAAACTGGAACAATACATCCAATTGGAACTTTTTATATGAAAATTGGTTGGAGATACCTCCATAAAATTTTGGCCCAAGATCCCTGATGACCTGCCTATCATCCGGGGATGAAATCGTACCATCCCCATTGAAGTCCTCAAATTCATATAGCCCGGTATCGGGGTCGACCCCATTGAACTGGTACAACTTTACAATGTTCAAAGGCTCGCCGACCACCAATCGGTTCGCATAGGTGGAACCTTCCAGGTCAGGGAAGGACACCAATCTGTTCTTGGGAATGGTGATATTAAGGGAAGTGGACCAACGCAGGGTTTTGCTTTCAAGATTCACTGTATTGAGCAACAGTTCCCAGCCCGTATTTTCCACCGTGGCATCCAAATTCCCCTGTATCGAACCAAAGCCTGTGGTTCTGGGCAAAGGGATGCCAACCAATTGGTTGGAAGATCGGTTTTTATAATAGTTCCCGCCGAAAACAATGCGATCCTTGTATAACCCGAGGTCCAATCCAATTTCAAACTTCCGGTTGGACTCCCAGCCAAAATCCGGATTGAACAGACGGGTCGGATACAGGCCTACCACGTTTTGGTACTGTGCACTTCCATAGGAGTAGGTGTCCAAATATTGATAATTCCCGATTTGATCGTTCCCGGAAGTCCCATAACTGGCCCTTATCTTTCCAAAGCTCAGCTGGGGCAATGCTCTGGAGACAAACCTTTCCTCAGAGAATACCCAGGCCGCTCCCAAGGCACCAAAATTCGCAAATCTTTTGTTCGGTCCAAATCGACTGGACCCATCCCTCCTGCCCGTGGCGTTCAGGATATATTTGCCCATATGGTTGATGTTCACCCTGCCGAACAGTGCATTGTACCTATAGACCTCCTCAGCATCTTGCAACGGGATGATATTTGAGGCAGCAGCGAGGTTTTCTATCAGGCTGTTACTGGTGAACCCCTGTCCGTTCTGCGACAACCGATCATCCTTTTGCTCTTGAAAGGTCAAGCCTGCCAATACCTCCAATCGGGTATCTCCAAAGTCATGTCCAAAGTGCAATTGGGGCTCCACGATCCACGAAGTGCGTTGGGACACATTGTGAACGGCACTGGAATATTCGGGACCCACCCCGTATGCAGGGTCATATATGGTGGAAGGGGTCGTCTTTAATTCCTTGACATGACTTTCCGTGTAGCCCAGATTGGTAGACAAGTTCAGGTCACCAAAAAGGTTATACTTAAGGCTCATGTTACTGATAAGGTTGGTTGCATTGGACTCATAGAACCCTTCCAAATGCCTCAGTGGATTGCTCCAAGTGGAATTCTCCCAATTGAGCGACCCATCCTCATTGAACAGTTCCGGTGCATTGGGGGGTAGACCGATTGCCGTCGATACCAGCCCGATGGCCGGAAGGTTGTTCGTATTGGAGGT
This sequence comes from Flagellimonas sp. L-11, assembly GCF_056857735.1. Lineage (NCBI taxonomy): Bacteria > Pseudomonadati > Bacteroidota > Flavobacteriia > Flavobacteriales > Flavobacteriaceae > Flagellimonas > Flagellimonas sp. L-11. Next base: position 51,478 of record NZ_JBSXNR010000028.1, on the reverse strand, counting down.
ATATCCCGTGGAGAGTTGAAGGATAAGCCCATCATCTTTGGAAACATGGCTGAGATTGGCCAGAACGGAAACCTTGTCATTGGCATAGTCCCCATAATAAACATTGTTCTGTCGGTGATAGTTTCCACTGACCAAAAAACGCGTCCGCTCACTCCCCCCGGACACAGAACCTTGAACATTGGTCAGATAGGACGCCCTGCCGAACAGTACTTTTTGCCAATCGGTATATCTGTTTTCATCCCAGGTCCCATTGATATCATAGGCATTGGAGGGAATAGGGTCGATTCCGTCATTGGCATAGGCCTCCTTTCGCATGGAGAGATAGGTTGGAGTGTCCAACAGGTCCAAGGTATTGGAAACCCTACCCAAACCTGTCAATATATTGAACTCCACTACGGTTTTGCCGGCCTTGCCTTTTTTGGTGGTGATCAGCACCACCCCATTGGCACCTCGGGAACCATAAATGGCCGTGGCGTCCGCATCCTTTAATATCTCTATACTTTCAATATCGGAAGGGTTCAGGTTGTTCAGGGGACTGATGGCACCTCCGGTGATGACCGTGGAGGAAGATTGTTGTTCCCCCAGGCTTGATGAGGAAAAGGGAACCCCATCAACGATATAAAGGGGATCATTGCCATCGGAACGAATACTGTTCCTCCCCCTTATGCGAATATCGAATTTCGATCCCGTGACCCCTGAGGTCTGTATAATTTCAACCCCGGCAGCTCTCCCTTGAAGTCCTGCCAATGGATTGGAAATGGGCTGTTTTTCGATGTCCACCGAAGTCACTTTTTCGATACTGCCCGTGCGTTCCTTCTCTGAAACGGTATAGTAGCCCGCATTGAGTACCACTTCGCCCAATACCGTCACATCCTCTTCCAAGGTAACAAGGACCTCATCCCTGCCCGCAATGGGCACGGTAAGGGTCTTGAAACCGACCATGGAAAAGATCAGCACATCATCAGGGCCTGCATTAATGGTAAAGGAACCGTCCAGACCGGACATGGTCCCGATATGCTTGGATTCCACCACAAGGTTCACCCCGGCCAGGGGATTCCCCGACGCATCGGTCACGGTGCCGGATACGGTGGCCTGTGGTGGTTCCAAGACATTGCCCGCCTGCATATAAAAGGTACAAAAGGGCATTAAAAAAGCATATAGGAGCACAAGCAGGGATGCCCTGCGCATGCGTATTGTTATTGGTTGCATAAAAATGAGTTCTTTTGATTAAAGCGTTAGTTGTTCTCCACACTGCCCATAAGTCACGGAAAAGCCGTAACTTCCAAAAAGGACATCAAGGTTCGGACATAGGCCATCCTGCCCAGGCAAAAGCATACCCAGTAATAGGATTCCTAAACCAAAAAAGACCATGGTTTCGTGATTGGGCCGGTTGCCCTAAAAGTGTGTGTGTTGATTGTGGGACAAAGGATATCGTGAACCGGAAAAAAATGTAACGTGTATCCCACAACCGTGGCCTTGGGTTTAAACGGGGTTCTTGGGCTTCTTTTTGAACAGGATATCGAACACCGAGTGCGCTGCCCCAAAAACAGGACAACAACACGGTGTGAACCCCACATAAAAAAATTGCCAAATGTTTCCCATAACCCAAAATGGTTGGGCGATGCCCCGAAAGGACCAAAGAAACCAAACGCTAAGAAAAAGTTGGGCGTGAAACTCAACTTACCGACTTGAGGTACTGGTATACCTGTACACGAATAAGAGAGCTCACGCCCGGGTCGTGAGCCAATCTGCTTATCCTCTCGTGTACTAAAAATTACCAGTTTTCAAGTCGAGATTCAAAGCGATAGCTTCAAATATGTTCTAAACGAAGAATCGCAAAATATGTAATTCTAGACGAATATAACAATATTTTTCAATCTGTACTATAGTACATAATTATTCTTTGAGAATTTGTTTCAATTTGATGGATGCACGAATCGCTGGATGAAATAGAACGTTATATAATATCTAGAGTTAGAGAAATTCGAGAAGCCAAAGATGTTACGCAGGAAGAATTATCTCTAGCTATTGGAAAAAATATTGGTTTTATATCACAGATAGAAGCACCTTCTAAAAAAGCCAAATACAATACGATTCACTTGAATTTAATTGCAATAGCATTGGAGTGTTCACCTAAAGACTTTTGGCCTGAATATCCTCTAATAGAAGAAAAATATAAAAATATCAAAGCCGCTCAATCTAAAAACAACTAGGAATTAAATATTCAGTTTGCCTTTCTCCAATTTAAGTCCACTACGGAAATTCCCATTTTCTTTTTCTGGAAAATTCTAACATTTAGTTTTTGCTCCCCCAAATTTTATTGAACAATAAGAAAACTATGCTTTTGCATATGTCAAACGAATCACGAAAAGGAATACCAAAATAAAGTTCATAACGAAGTGTTTTAGCCCATATTCTACGACGGGATATGGCCATAGAAGACGGCTAAAAGTAATTGCCTGTTCTCGCCTACTTTTGAAAACCCTCGTTCAATTTAACCATCAAAGTTAAGTGCTAATACTATAAAACTACTCATAGACCTTTGTGGTCAATATCTGAATGAAAAAACCGTACAAAGAATATTTAATTCAGTTTTTTCAAAAAGTAATTGAACTCCGACATTCAAGCAATCGGATAAATTCAGTTTTGAGAAAAGATGTTGAGAAATATACAATAGAAGATGCCATCACGTTGACTTTATAGATCCAGAGACAATCAGACCATATTATACAATCACACCATTTTTAAAATATAAGTTGGTATCATAACATGCTTGTTTGTCCGTTTATTTATAACCATCAAAATATTGGAAAGGGATGCAATTTAATCAAAGCTGTATTCGGACACTTTTCCCCTCACCCCTTTATAAAAGCCTTGAATTTTTTGGAAGTCATTTTCTTGATTGTCCGTAGTGAAAAACGGTTCCCCTATTTTGATTTCTTTTTTGTCAAAATCGAATGCTACCATAACAATGGGAACATTGGCCTTTTTGGCAATGTGGTAAAATCCAGTTCTGAGCTGTTCTACTTTCTTACGGGTGCCCTCTGGGGCCAATGCCAGGCGAAATGTTTTTCTGGAATTGAAAATCTGAACAACAGTATCTACCGTATTGGAATTTTTGGAACGATCTACGGGTGCACCGCCAGTCCACCTAAAAAACCATCCGAACGGGGGCTTAAAAAGACTCTTTTTACCAATGTAGTTGATTTTCTGGTCAACCACTTTCCTAATCAGCAATCCCAAAAAGAAATCCAACCAATGGGTATGGGGAACTACAATGATAACACACTTGTCCACATCGGGAAAAGAGCCGATAAGTTTCCATCCCAACAATTTGAAGTAAATAAACTTGGCCAGTTTACGCATTTATTGTGATGATTGTTCAATTTGGTACAATCCCTATATTTTTTCGTAAAGTGCCTGAAGCCGCTCTGGGGTCATAATGGTTTTCCAGTCCCTCCCCAATGCATTTTCCCATAAAGGCTCCAAGCCCAATGAGATATTCACCATTACATCAAAATCGTTTTGGGTTAGATTGGCACAAATTCCTTTTGGTAATTGAATATTGTGCTTGTCCATCATTTTGTTGAACAATGCTACACCCTCGGGATAAAATTCTTCCAAATGTTGAAACACCAAACAATTTCCGATTCCGTGTTTTACCCCCAAGACGTATGATAAACCATAGCTCATGGCATGTGCCACCCCAACCTGTGAATAAGCGATGCTCATTCCCCCGTGCCAAGATGCCATCATTAATTTGTCCCTGGAATCTTCTGCAGGAATATCCCCAAGAAACACCTCTTGGCAAAGTTCCATGGCCTTCTCCCCATAACTCTGGCTAAAGGCATTCAGGTAGGTGCCCGTTAAGGATTCCACACAATGGATAAAGCAATCCATACCGGTATAGAACCATTGGTCTTTGGGAACAGTTTTTGAAAAGTCAGGGTCCAAAAGTACTTGGTCAAAAGGTGTAAAATCCGAATTGATCCCCAATTTTTTTTCTGGCCCTAGCAATACTGTGGTACGCGACACTTCGGCTCCTGTTCCACTAATGGTGGGGATTCCAACATGGTACAATGCCGGCTTGTTCACCAAATCCCATCCTTGGTAGTCCTTGGCGAGTCCTTTATTGTTCAATAATATGGATACGGCCTTGGCCAAATCCAATAGCGTTCCTCCCCCAATACCTATAATGCCCGATGGAAGCTCGCTGTACTTTTCCCTGATCTGGGCAACAAGCGCATCTACTTGTGCTGTTTTGGGCTCCTCTTCCGCGGAAATAAAAATGACCTCGTCATTGAACATTAAGGGAACCTTTGCCAAGAACTGTTCGTTTTCAAAAAAATCGTCGACCATAAAAATAAATGGGGCCTCCGAGCTTTTTCGCATTGGCAGCAAAATATCGCCCAATTGGGAAAAACTTCCGGCTCCAAAAATAACTTTGGGTACCATGGGAAAGTTCCGGTAGGTGGTTTTATTTGCAGGGTTTATTTTATGCTTTTTCAAATTGCTTTCTATCTTCATTGGTTATTCAAATACTTCAAAATTTCTTTGAGGCCATTAAGTTTTAGATGGTTGTTCACCAGCTCGTCCTCGGAAACCATTTCGTGCGCCCATGTGGTGTGAAATGGAACGTGAACAGCTTGGGCCCCAATATTTAGGATGGGCAATATATCCGATTTTAAGGAATTGCCAATCATCAAAAACTCGCTCACATCTATATTTAAATGTTCGAGTAAATTTTTATAGTTGCTCTCTTTTTTATCGCTCAAAACTTCTACATGGTGAAAATATTTGGAAAGCCCGGATTTTTCCAACTTCCGTTCTTGGTCCAACAGGTCTCCCTTGGTCAGAACTATCAACCTATATTTTCCCACCAATTTGGATAGGACTTCCTCCACCCCGTCGAGCAATTCCACGGGATGGGATATCATTTTCTTGCCCAGGTTCAGTATTTCTACAATGGTTTCTTGCGAAACCTTATTATTGGAAAGGTCCAAAGCAGATTCTATCATGGAGAGCATAAATCCTTTTATACCATATCCATAAATATCCAAGTTGGCCATTTCTATTTTAAATAGCTCTTGGTCTATCTTATTCTTGGTTTCGTAGCCTTCCAAGAGTGCTGCAAACTTTTCCTCGGTATCCCTAAAATAGGTCTCGTTTACCCAAAGGGTATCATCTGCATCAAAACCAATTGTTTTTATGTTGGAGAAATCTACTTCCATATTTTTCTGGCTCGTTCTAAATCCTCAGGGGTATCAATTTCGATACCCGTGACATGGGTTTCCACCATTTTTATTTTCCTACCATACTCCAAAAACCGTATGGCCTCTATTTTTTCCTTGGCCTCCAATGGCAACATGGGTAATTTTTTAAAATCCATCAGAGCCCGCTTTCTGAAAACATATACCCCTTTATGCTTGTAGTAGGGGGCCTCCACTTCTTTGTCCCTTGGATAAGGAATCGGGGAACGTGAAAAATAAAGGGCGAAATCTTGATGGTCCACGATAACCTTTACCGTGTTGGGGTTGGATATTTCATCCCAGTCGGTAATCGGTGTCATTAATGATCCCAAATCAATTTCTTTCGCTGTATCATTTTTGAATACGTTGATGATTTTTTCCAAGCTTTCGGCATCAATAAAAGGTTCATCTCCTTGCACATTGATCACAACATCAACATCCATATCTTCCACGGCCTCCGCAATTCGGTCGCTACCGCTTTCATGCGTTGTTTTGCTCATAATCACATTTCCTCCTATCTCTTTGATCACATCGGAGATTATGGGGCTATCGGTGACTACGTACACTTCGTTAAACAGTTTTGTGTTGACGGCTGCTTCATAGGTTCGCACAATCACAGGTTTCCCACCAAGGTCCTGCATCAATTTAGCGGGAAACCTGGAGGCCTGATAGCGGGCGGGAATCATGGAAATTATATTCACTTTATTTCTGTTGCTTGAATGAATGTTATTTTTTGGGTCTGATTTTTCTGTAAATCCTGAATATGACCAATAATATAATGATCACCAGAATGGCTGCAATGGGCGGCACCAAGATGGATGCCGTACTAACGGCCACAGCTGCCCCGGTTTCCACCGTCGATACCAATGGATTGGCCAATCCTCCTGTGGTTCCGGTGGATGTTAACCTACCTGCTGCATTGGCCCCTTTTATGGCTGTTGCCGTTCCTCCCCCTGCAATTATGGCCAGGGACCAAGTGACCACGGGATCCAAATTTGCTGCTGTGGACACCACTACAGCGGTACCTGCTATTCCGGCCAAGGGAATGGCGATACTGTCCAATACATTGTCCACCCAAGGGATGAAATAGGCGAAAATTTCCACAATGGTTGCCACGCCCAAAGTAATGAGGGCGGTTAAACTTCCAATCCATTGCCAGCTATCATTGAGTTCCCAAACACCCAAATATGCGGCAAAACTAAGGGCGAAAAGCGGCAGAAAAACACGGAAGCCTACCGAGGCCGCCAATCCGATTCCAAGGAACAAACTTATTATGGTATCTGGTTCAATATTCATGCTGATGTCTAAAATAGGTTTTTCCTAGTCAAGAAAAAAATCATCCTTAAAACCTATCAAATAGAGTTGCCGCTGCGCCCTTGTAACAGCGGTATACAACCATCTTAAGTAATCCTTGTCCACTCCATTGGGCAAATAGGGTTGTTCCACAAAAACGGTATCCCATTGTCCCCCTTGCGATTTATGGCAGGTAATGGCGTAGGAGAATTTCACCTGAAGTGCGTTAAAAAAACGATTGTTCTTCACCCCTAAAAACTTTCGGTATTTGGATTTTTCGTGGGCGTAGTCTTTCATTACCTCTTGGTAGAGTTTGTTGCCATCTTCATAGGAGAGGGAAGGCGTCACCGCGGTGATCGTATCCAACAACAGAACGGTCTCGAATGGTTTTTGATTGGGGTAATCGACCATCTTAACCTTTACCTCCGCAAACTTAAACCCATAAAGCTCTTTGATGGCAAAGAGTTCCAACACCTCTATAATGTCGCCATTGGCTATAAAACCGGCTTCGGAATTGGGTTTTAGCCAGAAGTAATTGTTCTTTACGACCATCATGTAATCCCCGACCGAAATTTCATTGTCCAAAAAGAGAATGCGTTCACGAATGTTCTGATTGTACAGATTGGCCCTTTTGTTCGAGCGTACAATTATGGCCGTCTGTTCCTTTCCATTTTCACCATAAGATGAATCAATGGCTTCCTGTATTTCGTTACCATCGATTAAACGGACAATGTCCTTGTAATGGGCCAAATCAAATTTAAAGTCCTCAAAAAAATCGGATTGCAATTGCTCCCTAAGGTTGGTCGCATTGTAAAGGATGCCCGAATCATCCGATTGCCGCATTACCTCGTCCAGCTCCAAACATTCCACTTCCTTGTCATAATTCAAGGATAGGCGGTTTTCATCAAGTGCAGGACTCAACTCCAATTTTACGGGCGGTAATTGGGCGGTATCCCCGATCAATATTAATTTACAGTTATGCCCAGAGTGTACATAATACATAAGGTCATCCAAAAGCGAACCATTTTCGAACAGTTTGGAATCCGCGGGCGTATCCGGAATCATGGATGCTTCATCCACTATAAAAACGGTGTTCCGATGCTTGTTCGGAGCCAGGACAAATTGGATTCCCCCACCCGATTGCTTTTTGGGGAAATATATCTTTTTGTGTATGGTAAAGGCTTTATTTCCCGAGTAAACGGACATAACTTTTGCCGCCCTGCCCGTAGGAGCCATCAAAATCGAACTCATTTTAACTTTCCAAAGACTGCTCACCAATGTGGCCACCAATGTCGTTTTTCCCGTTCCAGCGAATCCCTTCAACAGGAATACATTGTCCTTTTTGCCCTCTAAAACAAAGTTAGCCAGCTTATTAAGTGCAAGACCTTGTTTTTGGGTAGGTGCGTGTGGAAATTTTTCAGTTAAAACCTTTAAAAAAGTGGGTGCGTCAAAATCCTTCATGAGTGCTAAATATAGTGGTCTTTTTTAAAGCAAAAAGTTTCCCAATAAAAAAAATATTGTAGATTTGTCTGTAACCACTAAATTAACTTTGAAAGACAGTATCAGATATGTTAAACTTAATTCTTATTGTTGTATTAATATGCCTTGTGACCATAGGGCTTGTTTTCGTTATTGATAGATTTTTACCTCAAAAAGTAAAGCCCGTTTTAATAATTCTATTTGGAATCCTGAGCATTTACCTTGGCTATAAAATATATCATTCCATAAACGCTCCTATTGAGTTTAACAAGGTAAGAAATGAAAGATTCAGCAAAGTAATCAACAAGTTAAAGGACATTAGAGACTCGCAAGAAGCTTATAAAACTGTAAACGGAAAGTATGCCAATGATTTTGAAAGCTTGATCAAGTTCATCGACACCGGCAACTATACCATTACCACACAGCGCGACTCCTCTTTTATGAGGTACGACAGGGTATATCAAATTGAAATGCAACAGGACACCATTATCATTGACACTTTGGGTACTGTTAAGGTTAAGGACTCCCTTTTTGGGGCAGATGACCGTTACAAAACAATGATGAACGTACCTTACGCCCAGAACAATGAAAAGTTTGAAATGAAGGCCGACATTATCGACAAAAGTGGTTATAAAGCCCCAGTGTTCGAAGCCAAGGTCAAGAAAAGTGTAGTGCTTTACGATCAGCCAGAAGACTTGGTGGAAAAGGAAAACTCTTACCAGAGTGTTGAAGAAGTTAATGGTTCGGAAATAAAGGTTGGTTCCTTGACCGATGTTAGTACAAATGGAAACTGGCCACCTATATACGATAGGAAAAAGATAAATTAGCTATAGTACCGAACGATACAAATAGCGCCTATAGAAAACTGTCCATTCAAGCCGGCTTGAATGGACTTTCTTTTTGTGCACTGGATACCATTACCAATAAAATCTTAGCTTTTGAAAGGGTGAATTTCCAAACACAGCTCACCCCCTACCTGATGCTAAAGGAGTTAAAAGAAAAACTCAGTAAGCAAGGAGAAATAGGGAGGAACTTTTCCGAGGTTATGGTTATCCACAAAAACAATATGTTCGGTTTGGTGCCAAAGCCGCTTTTTAACAAAGAAGAGCTGCCCAACTACCTAAAATTCAACGCCAAGATAATGGCAAACGACCTTATTGCATACGATGAGGTTCCCAACCAAGAAATTATGAACGTTTACATTCCCTACACCAATGTAAACAACTATATTTTTGAACTTTTTGGAGAGTTTGAATTTAAGCATAGTGGTACCGTTCTTATCAACACCTTGTTGAACCAAAATAGGACTGCTTCGGAACCGATTTGCTATGTACAGGTATCCGAACGCGAGATGGAAATGATGGTGATGTCCGATAAAAAATTGCTCTTCTACAACCAGTTCGAGTACAAGAACAAAGAAGATTTCCTTTACTATCTATTGTTCAGCTTGGAGCAATTACAAATGGATTTGGAAAAAATTCAACTTAAACTCTTCGGAGCTATAGAAGAAGGCGACCCTATCTACGAACTTTGCTACCAATACATTAAAAACGTTTCCGTTTTTGCACCCAGCAATCCTTCCTTCCCTATGGACCAATTGGAAAACGAGAGCATAGACTTTTCCATTTTAAGCTCCCTTTAATGCGCATTATTTCAGGAAAATACAAGGGCAAAAGATTGACTGCCCCAAAAAAACTACCTGTTCGCCCTACAACGGACATGGCCAAGGAAGCCTTGTTCAACATCTTGAACAATCGCTTTTATTTTGACGAGCTCAAAGTGCTGGACCTATTTTCGGGAACAGGGAACATTGGTTTTGAATTTGCTTCGCGGGGTACGCAAAAGATAACAGCCGTAGATGGCCACCAAGGTTGTGTGCGATACATCTCCAAAACGGCACAGCAACTGGATTTTTCCATCAACACGGTAAAATCCGATGTATTCAAGTTTTTGCAAGGAACGCCGGATAAGTTTGACCTTATTTTTGCAGACCCACCCTATGATTTTGATACCGAACAATTTTTGAATATTGCCAATCTGGTGTTTGAACAAGGGTTATTGTTGGATGATGGACTTTTAATCATTGAACATTCCGACCAAACCAATCTATCCGAACATCCCAAATTTTCGGAGCAGCGTAAATATGGTGGTAGTATCTTCAGCTTTTTTGAAGTAAAATAAAAGCAGGCCGTAAGCCGGATTCTGTGCATCCCCAATTAATTTGGGAAACTCCTTATCATTTATCTAGACAAATGGTTGCCCAAGTGTTCCAACCGCCTACCCTCCAACTCGGGCGTGCAGCCCTCAAACATTGGTTTACATGACGTTTCACCGCATAGAGTTTGCCGATTTCACTACAGCCGAACTGTACTTGCTTTCTGTTGCACTGGTCCTCGCCTCACGGCGGACGGGCGTTACCCGCTATGCTGCACTATGGTGTCCGGACTTTCCTCCTTGCCCTGAACTTGATTCAGGATCCCAATGGACGCCGAAACAAGTTCGGCACACGGCGATAAGGTGGCCTGCTATTTGCAAAGGTAATCCAATTGTTAATAAAAAACGGCTTAACTCTGCACAAGCAGGCAACTTTGCCCGTTCCTATTTTTATATTTGTAGTAATTCTATTTTTCCCAGCATTGGAACCATTTATAGTATCAGCGAGAAAATATAGACCCCAAACATTCAAGGATGTAGTGGGCCAATCGTCCATTACCAATACCCTGATGAATGCCATTGAACACAACCATTTGGCACAGGCACTGTTGTTCTGTGGCCCTAGAGGTGTCGGTAAAACCACTTGTGCCCGTATTTTGGCCAAAAAAATAAACCAAGATGGCACAGAAAGGGAAGATGAGGATTTTGCCTTCAATATTTTTGAATTGGATGCAGCCTCCAATAACTCTGTGGACGACATTCGTAGTTTGATAGACCAAGTACGGATTCCACCTCAAACGGGAAAATACAAAGTGTATATCATCGATGAGGTCCATATGCTCTCCCAATCGGCCTTCAATGCATTTTTGAAGACCTTGGAAGAACCCCCAAAGCACGCCATATTTATTTTGGCCACAACGGAAAAACACAAAATAATCCCGACCATTCTATCCCGTTGCCAAATTTTTGATTTTAAGCGGATCACGGTAAAGGATGCTTCACAATACCTAAAACATATTGCAGAACAACAAGGTATAGAAGCTGAAGAGAGCGCTTTGCACATCATAGCGCAAAAAGCCGATGGTGCCATGAGGGATGCATTGTCCATTTTTGACCGTGTAGTCAGTTTTTCCGGTAAAGAATTGACGAGAAAGGCCGTAACGGAAAACCTCAATGTTCTCGATTACGATATCTATTTCTCGACCACGGATTTGATTCTGGAGAACAACATTCCGGAACTTCTGGTGCTTTTCAACAAAACCCTGTCACTTGGGTTTGATGGCCACCATTTTATTACTGGATTGGCTTCGCACTTTAGGGATTTGATGGTTTGTCAACACCCCGATACCTTAAACCTGTTGGAAGTAGGTGAAGATGTAACGCAACAATACCAGGAACAGGCCAAAAAGGCCTCAAAACAATTTCTATTAAAGGCCATAGACCTCGCAAACGATTGTGATCTGCAGTACAAGACCAGCAAAAATCAGCGATTGCTCGTCGAGCTCACCCTCATGAAATTAGCGTCCATCACTTTCGATGGAGAAAAAAAAAAGCTGATTTCATAATTCCCGCCTCCTTTTTTAAAGGAAAAATCATCGGAACAAACGCTACAAAAGAACCCGAAAATAAGGGAGCTGGCACCGCCCAGGTCCCAAAAGAGGAAGCGCAAGTACCAACACCGGCCCCAGAAGCAAAACCGGTAAACAAAGTTCCAGAACCAAAACAAGGGGATAAACAAGTGATAAGCGGACCCAAGGAAACGTATCGGCCCAAAAAAATTGAAATCAAGACTTCAGAAAAGCGGGTTTCCGGACTTTCGTTATCGAGCATTAAGGTCAAAAAAGCGCACGAGAACTCAAAATCGCCGGGCATAGACGAAAAGGACCTGCCCAAAGACGCTTTTGAAGAAAAAGAGATGCAACAACATTGGGATGATTTTGTACATCAACTGGAAAAGCAGGGCCGAAAAATATTGGCGAGCAATCTACAAAGTGATGTGCCAAAACTCAAAAACGAGAATACCATTTGGATAGAGCTTCCCAATGGCACAATGAAAAAGGAAATAGAGCGAGAACAAAGTTTGATGCTGGATTACCTGAAACAAAAATTGAACAACTACTCCATTTCTCTTTACATTACCGTGAATGAGGAGGTGGCCAAAAAGTTCGCCTTTACTCCAGAAGAGAAATATGAAAAGTTACGGGAGAAAAACCCAAACTTGGATTTACTCCGTAAAGAGTTCGACCTAGATTTTTGATTTGTTCAGGAAACGGGTTCTCAATCCATATACCAACATCACAACGGCAGCGATCAAAGACCCCAAGGATTCCCTTCCCTCTTCAATATTTACGGTTTTCATGCCCTGGTCCAACCGAACACCTTCATAGGTTTCTGGCCAATACATGAAGAACAGCACCAAAAAGAAAATCGTTAGCAAAAAAAAGATGATAGGCTTAAGCTTCTTCAGTAGAAAAAGTATTGATGCCACCGCAGCGGCCAAATAGAACAGTATCCATTTTATGGCATCCGGATCATTGAACTGTACTACTATGGCATAGCCAAACAAAAGCGCAAAAACAACCGCAAAAATTTTGAAAAAGGTTTCCATATCTATTGAATTACATGATTTTTCAGCACTCCGTAAACTTCCGTGGCAAGCAATTCCTGTTGGGGCAGATTGCTTTCGCTATTGGTCACTAAAATGGGCCAATCTTCCTTGTCCTCTGGAATTCTTCCGTGGGACCCTTTCACCAATTCAGCCTTTAACGGAATAATGTCCAATACGGTTCTAAAGCCCAGTTTCTTTTTTAAGAGTTTCAACATCACCTTGGGCATAACCAATTTATCCGAAGGGTCGGTAAACATTTCTACGGGGTCATAACCCGGTTTTTTGTGGATGTCCACCATACGGGCATAATCGGGCGCCACGGCCTCATCTTCCCAAAAGTAATAGGTGAACCAACTATCCTTGTCCGCCACTAGCACAAAATCGCCTGCCCGTTCGTGATCTATATAATGGGCATCCCGTTCGTTCTTTGGGATAACTTTTTCAATGCCTGGAATTGTTTTCAAGTATTCATAAAGTTTGTCGTAGTCAACGGAATCTTTTGCATAAACGTGCGCTATTTGATGGTCGGCAACCGCAAAAGCCTTGCTTGCACCTGCATCCAAAAGTTCCAGTCCTCGCTCTACTCTAATACCCAAATACCCTTCTTTTCGTAAGTGTCGGTTAATGTGGATAGGGTTGGACACGTTGGTGATGCCATACTCGGACAACAAAACAATATTGGCCGATTGTGCTTCATAATACTCGACCAAATCCTTGACCACGGCATCAATTTCCCTCAAATCCTTTTGAAGGACATCAAAATTTAATCCGTGTCGCTGCGTGTTATAATCCAAATGGGGCAAATAGACCAATGTCAAGGTTGGATTGTTTTCCTTATCCATTTCCATCGTGGCATCAGCAATCCATCTACTGGATGCTATGGATGTTTTGGGTCCCCAGAATTTAAACAACGGAAATGTTCCCAACTTGTCTTGAAGCATATCCCGCAACTTGGCCGGATAGGTGTATATGTCCGGGATTTTTCTGCCGTCGGCCAGATAATTGGGGCGTGGCGTGGCACTAAAATCCACAGTGCTGTACATATTGTACCACCAGAACATATTGGCACAGGTGAAGTCTGGGTTTAATGTTTTTAGTTCATCCCAAATCTTGTTTGATTGCACCAAGGGATTTCCCTGCCGCCAAAATTTGACTTCCAATTCTTCCTTAAAGAACCATCCGTTCCCGACAATACCATGTTCTGTTGGCCACTTGCCCGTTAGATAAGTACTTTGTGCCGAACAGGTGACAGCTGGCAAAACTGGTTTCACAACACTGCCCTTCCCTTTTTCCAGAAAAGCTTTTATAAAGGGGGTGTGTTCCCCGATCAATCTATTGGTAAGCCCCACAATGTTGATTACAACGGTCTTCTTCATTTTAATCTTGATTTCATCCAGTCCAGTTCCCGTGCAATGGACTCTGTAATCGGCACTTTGAGTTCATTGGGCAAAACATCCCAGGTATAGGTTTCCACTTCCATGTGATTGCTGACAAAATTGTCCTGCAAATGGTCCAACACCTTCTCAATCTGATCTTGTGTGGATTGAAGCAACCCATAATCCTTTAAAAATATGGGCACATGAAAATGGGAGCGCAACTCTTTAAAAGGCTTCCTTTTTTCCAAAACAATGGGCAGATCGTTATATGTTTTCACTTTTCCATCCACCATTTCCGTAACCTGATGCAAATACACGGGCTCGTTGAATTGGGCCAAGGTGTTCCACAACTCCTCTTCCCTATCGCTGTCATACATTATTTTGAGGGCGGCACTCACCTGAATTTTACCAACATTGATATTGGCTGCCTTCAACTTTTCAAAAGTCAAATTTGGCGCTTCGTAGGCCAATGCGAAATGACACACATCATAACATACCGTAATATATCTTTTGATTAGCCCCTCTGTTTTTTCCGCACTGAATTGAAACGGTTCAAAAGCCTTGGTGGCCTCGGGAACCAAATAATCTTGGTAGTAATCCAGTACCTCTTGGGTGTTCTCCAAAAACCCGTCGGGTTCCGGTTCTACATCCAAATGCATGTACCTACCCGTTGCTTTTTCAATTTGGTACAATTCAAGCGCAACCTTGACCATATTTTCCGCTCCTTTGGCAAAGGCCTGTTGCTTTTCTGATTCACCATCAAACCAATGCTTGTAGGAAACGGGCGATGTAGAAATACCACATTCCATGCCTTCCGGTGCCAAAAAGTCCAATTGTTTAAACAATCGTAAGGTATACTCCAACCGCTCATGTGTTGTCCAATCGGGCACATGCACTTGGTCTTTTACGGGCTCACCGTGAAAGTTCCCGTAGGGAAATCCGTTCATCGTAAAAACGTAACAGTCATTTTCGGATAGCCAATCTTTAAAGCCCTGAAGCTGTCCATTGTCCAGTTCCAAACTGGCCGTGTTGCCCAATCGAAGCCCCAGACCAAACGACTTGTTTGGGGAAACGGATTTCTTGATTTTTGGTAAATGTTGCTTTAGGCTGGTAAATGTTTCTTCCCAATCTCCACCGGCGTGGATATTGGTGCAATAGGTCAGATGATATTTATCCTTGATCCTCATAGAGAGTTTTGCGGTTTGTACATAAAGCTTCGCACTGCTTTTTCCATTAATTCATAATCGATACTGTGAACATCGGTTTTGGTCCCTATTTTGGGAATTAAGGGAATGGTGAGTTCGCCTCCCAAATGCTCCCGAAACTCTTCAATCCCGTTAAGGAGTTCTTTGATTTCCGCATCTTTTTCCAAAGGAACCTCCAAGTTAAAGCCTACTTTTCTCATGACCGATAGCACTCGCTCCAAATCATCTTGCAACACACCTACCAAACCGGCGTACACCATGTCTATGGCCATACCTATGGCCACGGCTTCACCGTGTCTGAGGCTGTACCCTGTCATATATTCCAACTTGTGGGCCGACCAATGGCCAAAATCCAAAGGTCTGGAAGAACCATTTTCAAAAGGATCACCACCTTTGGCTATATGCTCCATATGCAATTCTGCGCAACGATGAATCAGATAGGCCATGGGCTCCATTTCCCGGTTGGCCAGTGCTTCCGCATTGGATTCAATATACTCAAAGAATTGTTTGTCCTTGATTAAGGCCACTTTTATGGCTTCAGCTATCCCCGCCACCCAGTCACGCTGTTCCAAGGTCTTTAGAAATTCCAAGTCGTTGATGATTGCGTAGGGAACCGAAAAAGTACCCAGGAAGTTTTTCTTATCAAAAGCATTTACGCTGTTCTTCACCCCCACAGCCGCATCGTTTTGGGCCAAAACGGTGGTTGGAATTCGGATGAGTTGTACCCCCCTATGAGCAATAGTGGCGGCATAACCCACCATATCTACCACTGCCCCACCTCCAATGGCCACTACAAATGAATGTCTGCAAATGGCATTTTCATTGATGGCATCAAGACATTTGTTAACACTGGATTGGTCTTTTTTGCTCTCTTCCCCACCTGGAACGGCAATAAGGTCAGTAAATTGGATTTGCTCCTTAAAGTGATTGCAATAATCTTCGATTTCCTTTCCTAGATTCGGATGATGGTCCAATACTCCTTGATCTAGCACGAAAAGACATTTGATAGCATGGTTTGGACGATAGTCGGCCAACACATTTTTGAACAAAGGATTCCCAATCGCAAATAAATGCTGGGTAAAAAGCAATTGATATGTATACCGTACTTGAAACTCTTGTCGAATCGTAGGTAGCGTAATTTTATTCATAAGCTAGGTAACTGCAAATTGTTTGGCCAAATACATGGATAATGGCAACAGTAAGAGCGTCAATACTCCAATAATTAGATTGGCATGCGCAACAGCCATAGCGGCATCCAGCAATATAATGGACAACACACCGGACTTTACAGCCTTCTTTATATTTTCTGGTGTATTATTTTGATATGCCCTGATCAAAGGTTTGAAAACCATAAAAGCAAAAAGTCCCAAAAACAATAGATACCAAAGGTCGCCATTTGCATACACTTGATGCAAATAAAACACGCCCGACAGTACTGCAACGTACAACAAACCCGCCAGCAGTATATTGCCCTTGTTCTTTCCGTGCACCTCTCCCCTGCTGATCATGGTCACAGCAAAAATAAATACGATGGGAACCAAAACATAGGGCCAGTTTTCCATTGAATTCAGTAAAGATATACCCATTAAAAGGTTAAGTCCCCTGCAAATTCCCATATTGAGGGGTCCAAAGAAAGCATGGTGCTTTGCAAATTTATCATAGGACAAAATGGCCAAAGCCAAAAAAATGGAAATGATACCACTATTGATATTGACCAAAAAAGCAAAGTAAATCCCCACCAAAAGTAGCCCAAGGCCAAATGACCTTGCTTTGCCCAAAGGAACCATCCCACTTGGAATTGGCCTTTCGGGACGCTCCACTTTATCAATTGCAACATCAAAAACATCGTTGAGCACCACACCGCCCGCATACAAAAACACGGAGGCCAATACCAACATGAAAAATGGAAACAAATCCACAGTTGGTATTGCAAATATTCCTATTCCTGCAAATAGGCCTGATATGGACATACCTGCCAAAATATCGGCTGCGGCGGTAGGTAAGTTGGGAGGCCTACACAGTTGGAGATATGCCTTTACACGTGGCCCCATTAAACAATTTTATTGTCCTCTACCTTTGGCTCCTGACCGCGCAAAACACTATTGTCATTAAACAGCTTTCGTTGGTCAATAGCCTCTGGATTCAACCAGTGTTCCTCTTTCATTTTTCCGGATCTGCCGAAAAAGTCCAAAGCATTTTGGTAGCACGTCTTTACCACGTCTTCACGAGCAATTCCGTTTTGCAACATCAGGTTTGCCGTTTTTGGAACGGCCAATGGATCACTCACGCCCCAATCGGCAGAGCTATCCACGATAATATTGTCACTGCCGAACTTTTTCACCACTTCCACCATACGTTGGTTGCCCATTTTTGTTTTGGGGTAAATGGTAAATGCAGCGGTAAACCCTCGGTCCAGCACATCTTTGACCGTTTCTTCGTTGTTGTGATCTATCACCACCATTCCCGGGTCTATGCCATGCTCCAAACAGACTTCCATACTTTTAATGGTTCCTGCTTTTTTATCCCTGTGCGGGGTATGTACTTGGACCATCATGTTAAAGGCCTTGGCCAATTCCAATTGTTCCCGAAAAAAACGGTCTTCGGCCTCGGTTTGGTCATCGTAACCGATCTCGCCAATGGCCACCACATTTTCTTTGTGCAGATACAGGGGCAACAATTCCATCACCTCTTCGGCCAAGGGCACATTGTTGGCCTCTTTTGAGTTCAGTCCTATTGTGCAATAGTGTTTTATCCCAAACTGTGAGGCCCTGAACGGCTCCCATCCCACAAGACTGCTAAAATAGTCTTGAAATGAGCCTACCTGGGTCCTAGGCTGGCCCAACCAAAAAGATGGCTCTATCAAAGCAACAACTCCTGCTGCTGCCATAGCCTCATAATCATCCGTGGTTCTGGATGTCATATGAACGTGTGGATCTATTATCATTAATGTATCATCCATGATATTATAAATTTTTCCAGGTTATATCACCCTTCTCTACTTTTTGTAGGTGGGTATCGTAGGTTTTGAGTAATTTTTTCGCTTCATCAGAGTTTGAATGGAAACAAACCAAGGTCGCCGCCTTTTGTTCCCTTTCCGTATCACTTTTAAACAAACGTTCTATGTCATCAATTAGATTACCTTCCAGAAAATTGGATACGGGTCTCCAAAACATAGGCTCCACATCTCTTGATGCCGCCCATCTTTCGTGTGCATAATCGGAGATGATGCGTGCCAAATCCTTGTTGGCCATTTTGTCTATTTCGGGTATCTTTTTCAAATCTTGCTGCATAAAGGCAGCCTTAAGGTACATTTGGTTCCACTCCGCCGTAGTAAAATATTGGGCCGGATATGGGTTATATTGGGATATCGCATTAAAAACCGTAGCAATATTGGTCCTTAACGCTTCTACGGCTGCAAAATTGAAATTCTTTGGTTCTGGCAACAAAACCAAATATTTTAAAAAGGTTTCCAATTCGGTTTTATCAGCAACCTGAATCAATTGCTGCACGGGTTTTAAAAACTCATCCCCTGCTTCGAGGGCAGAAGAAAGTATAAAAATTCTGGAAACTTCCAAGGTGGATGCCTTTTGTGTTTCCAAGTAAGTTTTCCATGCAAAATCCCGAGCACCAAAATCAGCAATGGGCGTATTTTGGATTTTGGAAGTGCACAGGCTGTAGGCCATGTACAGATCCTTTTTGCTTTTTGCTTCAGAAATTTGTGCTACAGCATCAATTAACCATTGAAATTCAGAATTATTTAAATTTAATTGCAGAATATCGGAGAGATAATCTTTAGAGGTTTTGGCCATAAGATATAGACTAGAATCTGTTGGTTTTACAAATATAACGAGGGTTCAACGAATTTATTTAATCCTGTCGGATTATCTTTGCGGAAAAATACACATCATGCTAGGCCTAAAATTACCAACTGACCCAAGATGGGTAAACATTGTTGAAAAGAACATCGAAGAGATTCTGACGGATCATGCGTATTGCGAGCAAAAAGCAGCCAGTACTGCCATTTCGTTGATCATTGGTTTTCCGGAAAAGTCGGAATTGGTAAAGGAAATGACCGCTCTTGCCCGTGAGGAAATGGGTCATTTTAACATGGTGCACGATAAAATAGTAAAGCGCGGCTGGGTCTTGGGCCGCGAACGCAAGGATGAATATGTTATCGAGTTGATGAAATTCTTCCCAAAAGGCGGCAGCAGGGAAACCCACTTGGTCCACAAACTTTTGTATGCTGCCCTTATCGAGGCAAGAAGCTGCGAACGCTTTAGATTACTATCAGAAGAAATAGCCGACGAAGAGTTGTCCGAGTTCTACCGGAACCTCATGGTCAGCGAAGCCAACCATTACACCATGTTCCTCAAGTTTGCCCGCAAATACGGTAAAAAAGAGGAAGTGGACCAAAAATGGGAAGCCCTCTTGGAGTACGAGGCACAATTAATGAAAGACCTCGGCAAAAAGGAGACCATGCACGGTTAGGATTCCAATTTCCTTTTGTAATAATTGTACATTTCAACCTGCGATCGCAGTTCGGTTTCCCCTTTGGCGCGTTTTCTATAGGCATTGTCCTGTTTTGAGGAAAACACTCGTGCCTTGGAGTTATCTTTCCAAGAAATATCGAAAGTATCCAACAGTTCCTGTCTAATATCGGGGTCGTAAATGGGACAGCCCACCTCTACCCTAAAGTCCAGGTTGCGCGTCATCCAATCTGCGGATGAAATATAGATTTTTGGATCACCATCATTGCCAAAAATGAACAATCTGGGGTGTTCCAAAAACTTGTCCACCACACTTATGGCTTCAATATTTTCGCTCATGCCCTCTACACCGGGAATAAGACAGCATATTCCCCGAACAATCATCTGTATCTTAACCCCTGCCCTACTGGCCTCATACAGTTTATCCACCATTTTATAAGAGGTAAGGCTATTCATTTTTATTTTGATGTAAGCCTCTTTCCCCGCCTTGGCAAAGGCGATTTCCTTATCGATCATCTTCATAAAAGATGACTTGGTGTAATGGGGCGATACAATAAGGTGTTTGTATTTATTGATTTTATAATTGGTCTCGAAGAAGCCGAATACCTTGTTCATATCCTTTAAGATACCTTGATGGGCCGTAAACAGTGTATAATCCGTATAAATTTTCGCTGTGGACTCGTTAAAGTTACCGGTACTGATAAAGCCATACCTTTTGATACCCTCATTTTCTTCGCGCTCCACAAGGCAAATCTTGCTGTGTACTTTTAGTCCAGGTACGCCAAAGATTAATTTTACGCCTTCATCTTGCAAAAAATTGGCGTATTCAATATTGTTCTGCTCATCGAATCGGGCCTGCAACTCTATCTGTACGGTTACCTGTTTTCCGTTTTTAACGGCGTTGACCAAAGCATTTGCAATTTGGCTATCGCTCTCCGCCAACCTATATATGGTGATTTTTATGCTACGCACCTGTGGGTCCAGGGCAGCCTCCCTCAAAAACTTGGTCACATAGCTAAAGGTGTGGTACGGGGCATAGATCATGTAATCCTTGTGGGCAATCATATCCAACAAACTCCCTTTCATGCTCAAGCCTTTCACGGGCAAGGGCTCTATCTTATCGTACATCAGGTCCTGGCGCCCCAAACTGGGGAAACCCATATAATCCCTTCGGTTATGGTAACGGCCACCGGGAATCACACTATCGGTGCCCATAATATCCATTTTTTCCTTCAGGAACTGGAGGGTGTCCTTGTCTATGCTCTTGTCATATACAAAGCGTACGGGGTCGCTGATTTTCCGGTGCTCCACACTGGAAGAAATCTTTTCAATAAAACTTTTGCTCAGATCGTTGTCTATATCCAATTCCGCATCCCTAGTAATCTTGATCATGTGGGCCGAAATGGACTCGAACTCGAACATCGTAAACACGCTGTCCAAGCAAAAGCGGATCAAGTCATCCAATATGATGACGTAGTTCTTCTCCCCTTCTTTTGGCAATACCACAAAGCGGTCGATTCCCTTCGGGATCTCTATCAAGGCATACCTGTTGTGCTTTCCTTTGCCCGAACCGTTCTTCATCACCACCTTAACGGCCAAATAGGCAGCGGTGTCCTTCAGGAGGGGAAACTCGGTAAGGTCGTTCAGGATAATGGTCATCAACTCCTGGTTCACCTTTTTAAAGAAATAATCCCGAATGAACTCTGCCTGACTTTCATTGACCTCGGTCTCCCTGATGATAAAAATATTTTCCTCACGAAGTTCCCTATCAATTTGTTGAAAAATTTCAAGGCTACGGGTCTGCTGATCAATCACGATTTTGGTGATTTCCTCCAGCAAATCCTTGGCCCTTTCTCCGCCCAAAACACTTTTACCCGTTTTTCCGGCATCCACAATACGTTTTACCGTGGCATATCGTACCTTAAAAAATTCATCCAAGTTGTTACTGAAAATCCCTAAAAACCGTAATCGGTCGATCAGTGGCACCCTATGATCTTTACTTTCTTGCAGTACCCTAGCGTTAAAGTGAAGCCAACTGATTTCCCTGTTTATATATTCGTTCTTTGTTTTTACCATCTATTTTTTCAAGTGTTTTGGAAAGACCATTTGCTTTGTGGTTCCCTCGGATATTTTGGACCAATCGTCCACACCAAATGTAATGTGTACAAGTCCAGCTGTGGGAACGTTCTCAATATACTGATCTCCCCAAGTATTTGCAAGTGATGTAAAGGCATAATTATGGCCAAAGATGGCCACAGTGTCCAAACTGTTGTCCAAATGCCGGACAAATTGCTCCACACTATTGCCCGAAAAATCGTAAAGCATATCGTTGACCTTGAATCTGGACAGTTCAAAATCCAGATTTCTTACAAAAATCATACTGGTATGCAAGGCACGATTGGCTGGGCTTGAATAAATAAAGTCTATTGAAGGGGCATGCAAAGCAAAGGTTTGGGAAACCAAATGGGCGTCATTGATTCCTCTTTGTTTTAAAGGTCTGTCTTTGTCGGAGACATCGTAATCCCATGAGGATTTCCCATGTCGCATCAGTATCAATTGTTTCATCTTGTAGGGGTTAGGTTAGGGGGCCAATCGCTCAATTTTCCAATCAAAATCTTCCTGGAGGGAGTATCGTATCCGATCGTGCAATCGGTTAGGGCGACCTTGCCAAAATTCCATGGAAATGGGGCGAACCAAATATCCTCCCCAATGCTCGGGCCTGGGCACTTCCTTGCTTTCATATTGCTGTTCGAGCTGCTTCAACTTATTTTCCAAATATTCACGGGACGGAACTACTTCGCTCTGGTCAGAAACAATGGCACCTAGTTTACTGCCATGTGGACGGGATTCGAAGTATCCATCGGAAAGATTTTCGGCTATTTTTTCTGCAGTACCCTTTATAATGACCTGACGTTCCATATTCGGCCAAAAAAAAGACAGGCAAACCGACGGATCCGCTGCAATGGACCTTCCTTTTTCACTTTGGTAATTGCTATAAAAAATGAAACCTTCAAAGGTGAATTTTTTCATTAAAACCACCCTGCTTTTCGGAAATCCATCCAGTCCAATGGTAGAAATCGTCATGGCGTTTGGTTCGTCTACCCCTTCTGAGGCTTCTACCTCATAAAACCACTTTTGAAATTGCTCCAGCGGGTTTTCCTTTATGGAAGCTTCGGTCAGCTCACTTTTTTCGTAAGTTTTTCTATAATCACCAAGGTCTTTTTGCATGACGTGAAGTTCGGGAAATTTACCTTGATTGCAAAGCTTGGAATTACATTTCGATTTACAATTAACTAGGAACAACGACAAAAAATGGATTTCCCGTCGCTTCGCTCGCTCGACACGGCACAAACAGATTATTTGAAGTCAAAAACTTTACCATCGTCGGCTAGGTCCACCACTGGAAAAACATCCTCGGCTTCTTTTTTAAATAGTTCGATGGATTTGTAGCGCGTGGAATAATGGCCCAATATCAGCAATTTGGCATTGGCCTTTTTGGCGATTTGTGCAGCTTGCTTGGATGTGCTATGTTTTGTTTTTTCGCAAAGGTGTTCCTCGGATTCCAAAAAAGTGGATTCGTGATACAGCACCGTCACATCTTTAATAATGGGCACAATGGCCTCATTATAGACCGTATCGCTACAAAAAGCGTAGCTTTTGGGTTCCGGTGGGTCCAAAGTGAGTTTTTTATTGGACACCAGATTGCCCGATGCATCAATACCATCCTTTCCTTTTTTAATATTGTTGAACTGACTCTTATCTATGCCGTACTTTCTGGCCGCTTCAATGTTGAGGGTCCTCGGGGATTCCTTCTCTTGAAACAAAAAACCATTGGTGTATACCCTATGGATCAACGGAACTGTTCGGACGGTGACTTTTTCATCCTCAAAAACCAGTTCGGATTCTTTGGACTCCAATTCGTGGAATATCAACGGGTAATCGGTCCAAGAATCACCCAATTTTAGAAATAGGGTGATGGCCTGTTTGATTCCTTTGGGGCCGTATATGTGCAGTTCCTTTTCCCTGCCCAACAACCTAAAGGTTGAAATCAAACCGGGAAGGCCAAAAAAATGGTCCCCATGGAGATGCGATATAAAAATGTGGTTGATCCTGGAAAACTTGACCTTGTATTTTCTCAACTGCACTTGGGTTCCCTCACCACAATCGATCAAAAACAGATGGTTCTTTATTTCGAGTACCTGCGAAGTAGGGTTGGTAAATGTTCGTGGCGTAGCGGCATAGCACCCAAGTACGGTCAATTTCATATACCCAGGTCGCGTTCTATTTCTTCCATTTCGATAAGGTCCTTGGCCTCTTGAAGTGTAGGCACCACGCTTATCTCTTCAGGAATCTCGTCGTAGTTTAACTTATCGGTCACCAAAACAAATGACCTGCCAGAACCTTTGTGGGTGTTCGAAATGTCCAAAAACTCCAATAAATCGCCAATTTCCAAGGTATTGAAAGAAAAAAGGTTGACAACAATATTGTCGTGCTTGAGTTTTGGGTATGCTTTGTTGAGGTTTTCCAAAAAACCGCTTAAGGTGGTCTTTTCCTGAAAAACAATCGTTGTTGTTCCGTCTTTGTCGAAAATCATCTTTTACTTAATTTTTGATGCCAATAGGTAAAGTACTGCCATACGTACTGCCACTCCGTTTTCTACCTGATGTAAAATAATGGATTGGTCGGAGTCCGCTACATCACTGGTTATTTCCACGCCGCGGTTTATAGGGCCGGGGTGCATGATCACAATTTGTTTGTCCAAACTGTCCAACAGTCCCTTATTGACCCCGAATTGTTGTGTGTATTCACGAGTGGATGGGAAATAACTGATATCCATACGTTCGTTCTGAACACGGAGCATATTGGCCACATCGCACCATTCCAAGGCCTTTTTTAGGTTGGTCTCCACCTCTACTCCCAGAGATTCTATATGTTTGGGAATAAGTGTTTTTGGTCCACAGACTTTTACGTTGGCCCCTTGTAGTTTTAAGGCAAAAATATTGGACAACGCTACCCTTGAGTGAAGGATATCACCTACTATTACCACATTTTTACCTCCCACATCACCTAACTTTTCGCGGATGGAATAAGAATCCAAGAGTGCTTGCGTGGGATGCTCGTGGGCACCATCACCAGCATTTACGATAGCCGCTTTTACGTGTTTTGACAAGAAAATGCCCGCTCCTGGATTGGGGTGCCGCATCACTACCATATCCACTTTCATGGACAGGATGTTATTCACGGTATCGATGAGGGTCTCCCCTTTTTTTACGGATGATTGTCCTGCGGAAAAATTGACCACATCGGCAGAAAGTCGCTTTTCGGCCAGCTCAAAAGATAGCTTTGTACGGGTACTGTTCTCAAAAAAGATGTTGGCTATGGTAATATCACGAAGGGTGGGCACTTTTTTAATGGAACGGTTGATTACTTCCTTAAAATGGTCGGCCGTTTCAAATATGAGCGATATATCCTTTTTGTTCAGATATTTGATTCCCAACAAATGGTTTACACTTAACTCGCTCATTCCCTTTTATTTGCTTACTAAATATACTTTATCCTCACCGTCGTTCTCTTCCCACATCACCTTTACTTTTTCTTTGTTGATGGCATCCACCTGCCTGCCTCTATATGTCGGTTGTATGGGCAAATGTCTGCTAAAACGCCTATCTATCAACGTCAATAGTTCGATGTTGCTTGGTCTTCCAAAGGATTGGATGGCCGTTAGTGCCGCCCTGATGCTTCTTCCGGTATAGAGCACATCATCAATGAACACCACTTTTTTATCCTCCACCAAAAAATCCATTTGTGTGGAATTGGCTTTTAGGATTTCTCCACGTCCAAAATCGTCCCTAAAAAATGTGATGTCCAAGAAACCAAGGTCAATATGTTTGATCTTGTATTCTTTTTTGAGAATCTTTACCAACCTTTCTGCCAAAAAAACGCCTCTGGGCTGGATACCGATCAATGCGGTATCGGTAAAATCCAAATGGTTTTCCATTAGCTGACAGGCCAACCGGTGCAGTATGATGTTGATTTCCTTTGAAGTAAGCAGAACTTTTTGACTCATATGCTATGTGCGACCAACTCGGTTGAATACAAAAGTAAGCAATTCTTTAAAATGTTCGGGCCATAAAAAAGCCCCGACTGTTTCCAGCGGGGCTTCGTATCATTGAAAAGTCCGATTATTTTTTCTTGGAATCGGCTTCCATTTTGTCTTTCAATGCTTGCAATGCGGAGTTGGCATCTCCAAGGGTCGGAGCAGCTTCATCGGATGATGCGGCTCTTTTCTTGGCTGCAGCTTTCACATTTCTGTCTTCTTGCTCTCTAAAGATTGCGGTATGGCTTGCCACCACTCTCTTGAAATCCTTATTGAACTCGATGATCTTGAATTCGGCCTCTTCGCCTTTTACAAGTTTCTTGCCGTCTTCTTTTTCCATGTGGCGTTGTGGAACAAATCCAACGATATCCTCGTTGAAGTCAATGGTAGCTCCTTTGTCAACAACCTCTGCAATTGCAGCTTTGTGCACGGTACCTTCAGCAAACTCTTCGGAGTACTTGTCCCAAGGGTTCTCTGTGGTCTGTTTGTGTCCAAGGCTCAATTTGCGCCCTTCTACGTCCAATTCCAATACTTCCACCTCCAAGGTATCGCCTACGGCAACAAACTCGGATGGATGCTTGATTTTCTTTGTCCAAGAAAGATCGGAGATATAGATCAAACCGTCGATTCCTTCTTCCAACTCTACGAATACCCCAAAGTTGGTAAAGTTTCTAACGATTCCCTTGTGCCTTGATCCAACAGGATATTTGGAAGTAATATCGGTCCATGGGTCTGGCGTTAATTGCTTAATACCCAACGACATTTTACGATCTTCCCTATCCAAGGTCAATACAACAGCTTCAACTTCGTCTCCCACGTTTACAAAGTCTTGGGCGGATCTTAGGTGCGTACTCCACGACATTTCTGAAACGTGGATCAAACCTTCAACGCCATCGGCAACTTCGATAAATGCACCGTAATCGGCGATTACAACCACTTTACCTTTTACTTTGTCACCAACTTTGATCTCATCACCCAAGGCATCCCATGGATGTTTCTCCAATTGCTTAAGACCCAACTGGATTCTTGATTTGTTATCATCAAAATCAAGGATAACAACGTTCAATTTCTGGTCTAGATCTACAACTTCGTTCGGGTGGTTGATCCTGCTCCAAGATAGGTCGGTAATGTGAACCAATCCATCCACACCTCCAAGGTCGATAAATACCCCGTAAGATGTAATGTTCTTCACGATACCTTCCAGTACTTGACCTTTTTCCAATTGGCCAATGATCTCTTTTTTCTGCTCTTCGATATCCGCTTCGATCAAAGCTTTGTGGGAAACCACTACGTTCTTGAACTCGTGGTTGATCTTCACTACTTTGAACTCCATGGTCTTGCCTACGTACTGATCGTAATCTCGGATAGGCTTCACATCAATTTGGGAACCTGGCAAGAATGCCTCGATGCCGAATACGTCCACGATCATACCACCTTTGGTACGACATTTAACGAATCCAGTAACAATCTCTTCTTTGTCGTGTGCGTTGTTAACACGCTCCCACGCCTTGATGGTTCTTGCTTTACGGTGAGACAACACCAATTGTCCGGTCTTGTCCTCACGGATATCTATAAGTACCTCAACTTTATCACCAACTTTAAGGTCGGGATTGTAGCGGAACTCATTCAAGGAAATTACACCTTCGGACTTGGCATTGATATCAATGATCGCCTCACGGTCTGTCATGTGAACCACTTTTCCTTCCACTACTTCCTCGTCGGCAGTGTCCACAAAGTTTTCCTCTACAAGTGTTTCAAATTCCTTGAGCTTGGTATCATCTACGCGCTCAATTCCTTCTTCGTACTTGTCCCAATCAAAATTTTCAAGAAACTCCTGAGGATCTTGCTTGGGTTCTGTTTCTTTTACTTCTGGTGCTGCGGCAGTTTCTTCTACCTCAACGTTTTGTTTTTCTTCAGCCATGCTGCTGATTAAAATTTGTATTCCACGTTTTACAAGAGTTGAACAATTACCGCGGAAGTGGTTTTTAAAATGATTTTCTAAAATTCCCTTTTTCTCTTGCCTCCTTGCCAAAAGGGGTGCAAAAATACAATTAAATTCTTGATATACAAAGCCTACAAGCAAGGTTTCAGCAAAAAAAGTATTACCATTATTTAACAGCAAAATTTGAGCATATTAACTATCTTGAGAATTCTAATTGTTAACTGTAAAAAATCGAATTATGAGTGTTAAAGCAAAATATCAACCTGTACTAGATCTAGGTGAGAAATTGGAAGTAAAAAACGGGGATGTGAATGTTGAAGGCGATATCTTAAAAATAAAAGGGATGACCAAGACCCAATACGAAAAAAACCTATTGTGGGACAAGATCAAGGAAATCGGTGGGGAAAAGCCATCGGACATTAAAGCGAACATTACCGTGGAAGATGATTCCGTTTACCACAGACATACGGTGAAGAGCGGGGAATCCTTGAGCAAGATTGCGAAGCATTATTACGGCGACCCGATGAAGTACACCAAAATTTTTGATGCAAACACCAATATTTTAAAAGACCCGAACGTGATCCACCCCGATCAGGTGTTGGTGATTCCGAATTTGTGATATTTGTCAGTTCGAGCCTTTCGGCTGCGCTTAGGATGACAGCTCGATGTGACATTGACAACATAAAAAAGCGCCTTTGGGCGTTTTTTTGATTTTTGGGATTTCCACGCTTAGGTACAACCGTGTACAACTCAGCTAAGGCATCCATCAATCCATACTGGAATTTTAAACGGAAAAATACTAACTTCACTTACCTGGGCCAAATTGGTTTCGGTATCGGTCGATATAAATCATTAAAACGATTCATATCTTTCAACGCTGTACCCCAAGGGAAAGTGAACCCATCACAAATTGAATGACCTTGCATTTTAAAGGGGCGATATCCGAAAAGCTTTACTAGTAGGCATAATTATTCACATTTATTTATTTTTTAAATGAAAAAAGAAGAATTCAAAGCCAAGGCGAACCAAACCATTGACGAAGTTTCGGCTAAAATCAAGGAGTTGAAGGCAAAAAAAGAATCTGCCAGTGGGGATGCAAAATCTAAGTATGACAAAGCAATCAATGATTTAGAGTCAAAACGATCAGACTTGGAAAGCAAGTATGCTGACCTTAAAAAGGTATCCGAAGAAAAATGGGATGAAGCAAAAGATGCGTTTTCATCTGCTTCAGGCTCTTTTAAGGAAGGATTTGACAAGTTGAAAGGCTTGTTCTCTTAATTAATCAACAGGGCTTATAAATGACCTACAAGCCCTGTTCTTTTATTTGATAAAATGAAAAAACTGCTCTTTTTCTGGAAAGAATTGCTTGCCACGTTCTGGTTTGTACCTGTTATAATTATTGGTTTAGCAGTAGTATTGTCAGTAAGCTTGGTTTCATTGGATAATATGATAACCATTCCACAAGAAGGTTGGATTCGCTTTTTCTCGGTGAACAGCTCCGATTCTGCAAGAAGCATTTTATCTACTATTTCAGGTGCCATGATCGGTGTTGCAGGAACAGTTTTTTCAGTAACATTGGTTGCTTTGACACTTGCCTCCTCTCAATTTGGCCCTAGACTGATAAAAAACTTTATGTACGTACGCCTCAACCAAGTAGTTTTGGGTTCATACATTGCCACGTATCTATATTGTCTCTTGGTTTTAAATGCTATAAAGGATGGAAATGGATATACTTTCATTCCATCCATTTCCATTCTTGTTGCCATTTTAATGGCCATAGCAAATATTACTTTGCTTATCGTATTTATACACCAAATTGCAGTAAGTATCCAAGCGGACAAGGTTATTTCTGATATATCAGACCTTATTTTGGAACAAGTAGAAACGCTTTTCCCGGAAAAAATGGGGGATGAACCCAAGAACAATAAAGATTTCGATGAAGATGCTGCTATTTCCAACTATCAAAAACAAACAGGTATCAAATCTCCCAAAAATGGTTATCTGCAATACTTGGACAACGAAGTAATATCAAAGATAATAACTGATAATGATTCCTTGTTTAAATTAAAGCACAGACCGGGTAGCTTTTTAGTGAAAGACCAAGAAATTGGCGTGATTTATTCAAACATGGATTGGCAAGCAGAATCCATAGATGAGCTACTACACCAATTTGTTTTTGGAAAAATAAAGACCTCCCAGCAGGATTTGGAATTTTCAATCCATCAAATGGTAGAGATTGCGGCCAGGGCATTATCTCCAGGGGTAAACGACCCATATACCGCAATTGCCTGTATTGACAACCTAACAGCGACTTTGTGCTACTTGGCACAAGCCAAATTCCCTTCAAAGTATCGTGTTGATGAAGACGGAAATCTTAGGGTTATTGCAGATGTATTGGATTTTGAAGGCGTATTAAATGCAGCATTTAATCAAATCAGACAATTTTCAGCAGGAAGCACCTCGGTAATCATAAGGCTTTTGGAAGCATTGATAACCATCCAAAATTTCACCAAACGAGAAGGTCACAAAAAGGCGATAATCAATCATGTTGAGATGGTGTTGCGATTAGGAAAAGAAACAATAAAAGAAAAAAATGACCTTGACGATTTGGAAAAAAGAGCGAACCTAATTTTGAAGTAATGAAGAACTACTGGCTACAACAAGTTGTATAAGAGCAACTCCAAAATCAGAAACTATTCTAAGCCCTACTTCGCAATAACCCGTTGGGAGTACTTGCGGTTTTTACAAAAAAGAGCAAGAACTCACTTGGAACCTAAATCTGAATAAATCAAAAATAATTACCAATTCGGTAACTTTTTGCTACATTTGCGACAAACAATCATAATGTGAGGGTAATAGCCAAACGCACATTACGGAATTTCTGGGAGAAACACGCCGACAGCGAGGATCAATTAAAGGCGTGGTTCAGGGAAACCGAAAAGTCCGACTGGAAAAACATAAACGAACTAAAAAATGATTATCCAAGCGCAAGTATTCTAAAGGACAACAGAATTGTTTACAACATCAAAGGAAACAACTATCGGTTGATCGTAAAGTTCAACTTTGAATATCAAATATGCTGGATACGTTTTATTGGAACCCACGCGGAATATGACAAGATTGACGCAAACAACATCTGACAAATGAATATAGTACCAATCAGAAACGAAAAAGATTATCAAAATGCCCTCAACAGGCTTGAGGATATTTTTGATGCAAAAAAAGGAACGGAAGAAGGAGACGAACTGGAAATCCTTTCGATTTTAATCGATCGCTACGAGAATGAAAATTTTCCAATCGATATGCCTGACCCAATTGAAGCCATCAAATTCCGAATGGAACAAATGGGAATGAAACAGAAAGACTTGGCAGAAGTTGTGGGGTTTAAAAGTAGGGTCAGCGAAATTTTGAATAAAAAACGAAAGTTGACTTTGGGAATGATTCGAAAACTAAACACCGCGCTTCATATTCCAACTGAAGTCTTGGTTCAGGATTATTAAAAAACGGCAGAACCGTATATCGCCAATCATCTAAAACACCAACACATCAACCCAGCTTTGCAATTACCCGTTGCGAATAGTCATAAATCCGCTCAAACTGTTCTTCCAAACCCATATCGCTGTTATCAAACTCAATGGCATCCTTGGCTTGTGTCAATGGGGAAATGGTCCGGGTGGAGTCAATACGGTCGCGTTCCTCTACATTTTTAAGCACTTCGGGATAGGATACCTTCTCCCCTTTTTCCAGCAATTCCTTGTAGCGGCGAGCCGCTCGGGTCTCGGGAGATGCCGTCATAAACAGTTTTAGTTCCGCGTCTGGAAAAACAACGGTGCCAATATCACGGCCGTCCATCACGATGCCTTTATCCTTGCCCATTGCTTGCTGAATCTTCACCAATTTTTCACGGACTTCCTTAATTGCGGCTACTGGGCTCACAAAACCGGACACCCGCATAGATCTTATTTCCTGCTCCACATTTTCATCGTTCAAAAACATTTCGGAACGTCCTGTTTGCTTATTGGGCACAAATTTGAGGTGTATTTCCGATAGTTTATCAACCAAAGCGGCCTTATCCAACTCCCCTTTATCGTTGATAATGTCCTCTTGCAAAGCAAAAAGGGTCACCGCGCGGTACATGGCACCCGTATCCACATAAATATAATTTAAGGCAGAAGCCAACCTTTTGGCAATGGTACTTTTTCCAGTGGAGGAATATCCATCTATTGCTATTGTTATTTTTTTCATCGAAACAAAAATAGGGATAACACCCCTAAAGTCGCCTTTAGGGGGGAATTCCTTTACAAAAAGTCCTTTGGGCCTTTGAAGTTGGAATATATCAAATGTAGTTGAGACTAGAGTTTTTTTGCATTCTTAACCTTTTGCTTGGTAATCGCAATGTCGATAACCTCGCTCATGTCCGTTACATAATGGAACGTAAGCCCTTTCAGGTATTCGTCCTTGATTTCCTCAATATCTTTTTTGTTATCCGTACACAGAATGATTTCCTTAATGCGCGCCCTTTTAGCGGCCAAAATCTTTTCTTTGATCCCTCCCACGGGCAAAACCTTGCCCCTGAGCGTAATCTCGCCCGTCATTGCCAAGCTCTTCTTCACCTTACGCTGAGTGAAGAGTGATACCAGCGAGGTCAGCATGGTGATACCCGCACTCGGGCCGTCTTTTGGCGTGGCACCTTCGGGCACGTGAATGTGCACATTGTATTTATCGAATACCTCTGGATCGACCCCATAGGTTTCTGCATTGGATTTTATGTATTCCATGGCAATGGTGGCGGACTCCTTCATCACCTTGCCGAGGTTACCGGTAATGTTCATGGCACCCTTTCCTTTGGAAAGAATGGATTCTATAAACAGAATATCGCCACCTACGCTGGTCCACGCCAAGCCTGTAACCACCCCGGCCACATCGTTGTTTTCGTACTTATCGCGTTCCAAACGGGCCGGGCCGAGAATTTCCTCAATATTTTCATTGGTCAAGGTAACATTGTACGCCTCCTCCATAGCAATGGATTTTGCAGCATAACGTACCACTTTGGCTATCTGTTTTTCCAAACTACGCACTCCGGACTCACGGGTGTAGCCTTCCACAATTTTCTCCAATTGCCGTTTCCCTATTTTCAGGTCTTTTTTGGAAAGTCCGTGCTCCTCTAACTGCTTTGGCAACAAATGGCGTTTGGCAATCTCCACCTTTTCCTCGATGGTATAACCCGTAACGTTGATGATTTCCATACGGTCGCGCAAGGCAGGCTGTATGGTGGACAGGTTGTTCGCCGTGGCAATAAACATTACTTTGGACAAATCGTACCCCATTTCCAGGAAATTATCGTGGAACTCGCTATTCTGTTCAGGGTCCAATACCTCCAACATCGCGGAAGACGGGTCCCCTTGGTGACTGCTTGCCAGTTTATCGATCTCGTCCAAAATAAACACGGGGTTGGAAGTTCCAGCTTTCTTCAAACTTTGAATAATACGACCCGGCATGGCACCAATGTAGGTTTTTCGGTGTCCTCGGATTTCGGCTTCATCACGCAGGCCGCCCAAGGACATACGTACATACTCCCTGCCAAGGGCCTCGGCCACGGATTTCCCCAAAGAGGTTTTACCCACCCCTGGAGGTCCGTACAGGCAAAGGATGGGCGATTTCATATCGTTTCGCAGCTTCAAGACCGCCAAATATTCAATAATCCTTCGCTTTACATCTTCCAGGCCGTAGTGATCTCGATCCAAAATCTTTTGGGCACGCTTTAGGTCGAACTTATCCCTGGAATATTCGTTCCATGGCAAATCCAACAAAAGGTCCAAATAATTGCGTTGGATGGAATACTCGGCTACTTGTGGGTTCATACGTTGCATTTTGGAGAGTTCCTTCTCAAAATGTTCCTGTACTTTTTTGCTCCATTTTTTCTTTTTGGCCTTTTCTGCCATCTCATCCACCTCTTCCTCATAAGATAGTCCACCCAATTCCTCTTGAATGGTCTTCATTTGTTGGTGGAGGAAATACTCGCGTTGCTGTTGGTCCATATCACTGCGGACCTTGCTCTGGATATCGTTGCGCAGCTCCAATTTTTGAAGTTCCATGTTCATGTACTTCAAAGTGGCCAATGCCCTTTCCTGAAGATTTGGCATCTCCAAAAGTTGCTGCTTTTCTTTAACCGCAAGATTCAGGTTGGAAGACACAAAATTGATCAAGAACGAATTGCTCTGAATGTTCTTGATGGCAAAAGTGGCTTCGCTCGGAATATTGGGGTTGTCCTTTATGATTTTAAATGCCAGCTCCTTGATGGAATCGATGATGGCCTCAAATTCGCTTCCTTTTTCATCGGGACGCTCCTCCGCGGCCTCGCTCACCTTGGCCGTGATATACGGTTTCTCGGTCAGAACCGCATCTATTTTGAACCGTTTCTTTCCTTGAATGATCACCGTAGTATTTCCATCGGGCATTTGAAGCACCCTTAGGATACGGGCAACAGTACCCACTGTGTTGATGTCCTCAAGGCCGGGGTTTTCAACACCTTCGTCCTTTTGGGATACCACTCCAATGGTCTTGGTGCCATTATTGGCATCCTTGATCAAATTGATGGATTTGTCCCTACCTGCTGTAATTGGAATTACTACTCCGGGGAACAGTACCGTATTTCTGAGGGGCAATACCGGCAAAGTTTCCGGCAGGCTCTCCCTGTTCATCTGTTCCTCGTCCTCAGGGGTCAACAACGGGATCAACTCCGCATCTTCATCCAGCCCTTGTAAATCTATATTGTCAAAATTGGTAATTTTCATCTCTCCCATATCAACTTTTCGGTCATTTTGTCATAATCCACAAACGACCCGTGTTTTTATTCAACATTAAAGCCTGCACAAACCCCTCAAAATCAATATTTATGGTGATTCACAAGCTTATTATCACCCATTAATTGGCAATTCTTGTGCCATTAAAAATCAAATTTTAAGAAAAAAGTGTAACAAATGCTAAATTGTGTAATCTATAAGACAAACAAATCATTTTTTGAGCCACCAAAATGAACATATTGACACACTGCTCGAATTGTGCATGCAAGGGAAGCAAAGTGCACAACTAGAGGTTTACAACCGTTATTACAAAGCGATGTACAACACCGCTTTAAGGATTGTAAAGCATACCGCCGAAGCAGAGGATGTGATGCAGGAATCGTTCCTGAGCGCATTTACCAAGCTGCATACCTTTAAGGGGGACGTCACCTTCGGGGCATGGTTAAAGCGGATTGTGATCAATAACAGTATTTATCATTACAAAAAGCAGCGGAAAAAACGCGCTGCGGATTTGGATGATGTAATGTACAAGGTCGAAGATAATGATGGAGTTGCTTCAGATCAAAATGGTTATACAGAACTGAAGGCTCAAAAAGTGATGGAAACCATGAAAAGTTTGAAAGACAATTACAGAGTTTCTTTGACCTTACATTTGATTGAAGGGTACGATTACGAAGAAATCAGTGAGATAATGAACATTAGCTATGCTAATTGTAGAACCACGATTTCGAGGGCCAAACAAAACCTGAGAAAAATGTTGACCGTAAATGTGTAGTTATGAACAAAGATAATTTAGATAGGTTGTTTGAGAGACTCCACGGAGCGTTTGATGTAGCGGAACCGCAAAGCGGACACCAAGAACGCTTTCTGGAAAAGCTGGACAAAGATCAGGGCACCATTGTTCCAAACGAGAGAATATCTTGGTGGAAACCTTTGTCCATAGCTGCATCCATTGCCCTAGTGGCACTCTTGGGCTACCAAGCCTTTGGCCCACAACCCAGCATCAAGCAACAGGTAACAAAAATTGCCCCGGAAGTTTCCCAAACCGAGTTCTATTTTGCGAATTTGATAGAGGAACAGGTTGAGGAGCTGAAAGAGGAGAAAACACCGGAAACGGCCCAATTGGTGGACGACACCTTGGCACAATTGGAAAAACTGGACAAAGATTATGAAACCCTTGAGCAGGATTTGGTAAACGGCGGCGACAGTAAAATTATCCTGAGTGCCATGATTACCAATTTCCAAACACGAATCGACCTTATAAAAGAAGTTTTGAGCCAAATAGAAAACATTAAGAACTTAAAATCACAAAATGATGAAAGCTTTACCATTTAAATACATTTTTTTCGCCTTGGCTTTGATACCGCTTGTTGCGATTGCCCATGTGGATAACCAAAAGTTGAACGGGAGGTATACCAAGGAAAAAACCATAAAAAAAGAGTACAACGTTAATTCCGATGCCCTCTTTAAAGTGAAAAACAGTTATGGCAACCTCAACATTACCTCTTGGAACGAAAACCGTGTGGTTATCGAGGTACATATAAAAACCAACGGTAACGATGAAGATCGCGTTCAAGAGCGACTGGAGGAGATTGATGTGGACTTTGAAAACAGTTCAAGCATGGTATCCGCCATAACACAATTTGGAGACCAGAGCAATAGCTGGGGATGGAGCTGGGGAAAACGCAAAAAAGTGAGCGTACAGGTAAATTACACTATCAAACTGCCCGTTAAAAACAGTGTAAACCTAAGCAATGACTATGGTAGCATTATCCTTGACCGTATTGACGGCCACGCCAAGATTAGCTGCGACTATGGAAATTTGGAAATCGGTGAGCTTCGTGGGCGCAACAATGAGCTTAAGTTCGACTATACCTCTCGATCTACTTTTGATTATGTGAACAGTGCCGAAATTGTAGCGGACTATTCCGGGTTTACCATCAAAAAAGCTGGGAACCTGAACATAAGGGCCGATTATACCAATGCTGTCGTTGAAGATATGAAAAATCTGGAGTACTCCAGCGATTACGGATCTGTCGAAGTGAACAACGTAGAAAATGTAACTGGCAACGGAGACTATATTGGTGTAAAACTGGGCAATGTACACGGCAATGTTTCCATAAACGGCGATTATGGATCCTTAAAAATAGACCGTTTGGCCCCAGATGCCGGAAACGTGGAAATACGAAGCGATTACACAGGCATTAAAATAGGTTATGACCCTGAATACCATTTCGATTTTGAGATTTCTGCCGAATATGCCGGGGTAAATGGCAAGGAGAATTTTGAAATCAACATCAGTAAAGAAAAATCCACCGAGAAATACTACAGCGGCTACTACGGAAAAGCAAATTCTGGAAACAGGGTAAGCATTACCAGTGACTACGGGGGAATCTCATTTTATCAAAATTAACATCAAATCAAAAACAATTTTAAACACAAGATCATGAAAAAACTTATCACACTTACCCTGGCATTGGGAATGATATCCTGTACCAGTGCCCAATGGGGAAAACGAGTTAAAGGAAATGGCGATTACGTAACTATTGAACGCTCCGTAGGCAACTATGACGGTGTCGCCCTTGCAGGTTGGTTTGATATAGACCTGGTATCGGGGAATGAAGGGGAAATTACCCTCGAAAGGGAATCCAACTTATTGGAGCATATTAAAACAGAGGTCAAAGATGGAAAGTTGGTCATTAAAGCGGAAAAGGGTATGAATCTCAGGCCATCCAGTTGGAACAAGGGCATTCATATTACCGTTCCAGTGGAATCCATTGAATTTGTGAGTCTATCGGGCTCTGGAGATGTTGTAGGCAAAACCATGATAAAGTCCGACCGTTTCAATGCAAGCATGTCGGGTTCGGGCGACGTTAGCCTTATGGTAGAAGCAGAAGAAGTAGAAGCTGCACTATCAGGCTCCGGAGATATAAACCTATCCGGTAGGGCAACGGACTTTACCGTGTCTGTTTCGGGCTCTGGAGATATAAAGGCATACGACTTAGAGGCCGATTTTGTGAAGGCAACGGTTTCCGGTTCCGCTGACATTAAAGTTACCGCCCACCAATCCATTGATGCCACAGTGTCCGGTTCGGGCGACATCCATTACAGGGGCAACCCTAAAAAAATAAAATCAAAAGCTTCCGGTTCGGGGGACATAACCAAAGGATAAGACCGGGTTTATCATCAATCAAAAAATGAAAAAGCCCTGAAAGTTCCAGGGCTTTTTTATGCAACTTGTCTTGCATCTATTTTTGCATTGCCCCACCTATTTCTTTCCAAGTGACCAACTTGATGTTTTCTTCCTCCAAAATCTTGGCACATTCCTCACTGGTAAAAAAATCGTAATCGTTTTGGCGCCATTTAGCTCCCCAGTATGGATGTTCAAAAGACATGCCTTGGCTCTCCAGATTGTCATAAGCGCAATGTATGATCATTACATGAACTCCAGGCTCCATGGCCCTGAGCGTATCAGCATAATATTTTGACATGGCATCCTTATCAAAGTCTTGGGGAGCAGCCCCAAAAATTTGATTGACCACCGCCATGGGTTCAGGGGCGTCCTCCCCTCCCAATTGTTTTATTTGATGATTGACCATGGTCGGAATACCATACTCCCTCCCCAATTTTGTGTACAATTCATAGTAACGGGGATCTGTTGCGAACAAACACCCCATGTGACTGTCCAAATGGGTTGGGTTGACCCCCATAGCAATCGCCTTATCAATCTGTGCCCTTAGTTCAATTTCAACCTCCTCTATCTTTGCATTTTCCCAAAGTTCATTACAATCGCTATAAAAATATCCATTGGCGTCCACTAAACTTGATACTTTGGAGCGGGATGCCACAGGCCCGTATCGTAACAGTTTCCATTCACTGGTCAAGGTCAAGTGTATGCCCAGATCATGATCTGGGTTTGCTTTTGCATATTGGGCCACTTCGGGGAACCAAGGTGTGGGCACCATAATACTGGCACTGTTCACGGAGCCTTCTTCCAGGGCATTGAATGTAGCTTTGTTCACGGTGTGGGTCACCCCAAGATCATCGGCATGAATGATCAAGAGTTTGGTGTCCGCAGGGAATCCAAGTCGTTCCTGAAGACTTTTTTGGGCATGGAGCCCTTTTCCTGTCAACCACATTGAGAGGACAATTAATAAGAAATTTTTCATGTGTCTAGTTATTTTTATTGACGCGAGTCAGCAAAAAGATACCGATTAAAAAGAATATGGCCAAGAATATAGTGCTGTTACGCATACTTCCCGTAAGTTGTGCCACCATTCCGTACATAAGTGTTCCAATGATGATGCCTATTTTTTCCGCAACATCATAAAAACTGAAAAACGATGTGGTATCCGTAGTCTCGGGCAAAAATTTGGAATAGGTGGAACGGGACAGGGCTTGAATCCCTCCCATCACAATACCGACCAATCCAGCGGCAATATAAAAATCCATGGGGGTCTGTAGGAAATAGGCGTACACACAAAGCAATGTCCAAATTACGTTAATGACTATAAGTGTCCGGATATTTCCAAAAATCTTGGAGGCCCTTGCGGTTACCGTTGCCCCTAAAATAGCCACAAGCTGAATCAGCAAAATACTTACAATCAATCCCATGGTACGTTCATTGTCCGAACCCCATACAATTTCCTCTTCCCCAAAATAGGTGGCGATCAACATAATGGTCTGTACTGCCATACTATAGGTGAAAAATGCCCCTAGGTAGCGTTTCAGCTTCCTATTATGTCCAAGTTGGTGCCAGACCTGCTTTAACTCCTTAAAACCATTCAGGATGATGTGATGCCGTTTTCCTTCACGCTTGTACCCTTTGGGTAAATGTGCAAAAGTGTATTGACTAAAGAGTATCCACCAAATTCCAACGGAGATAAAGGAATACTTCATGGCCTTGATCTCTGCAACCTCACCACCACTATCCGTGATGCCAAAAAAGTCAGGCTCCATCACCATAGCCAAATTAAACACCAATAAAATAACACTACCAATATATCCCAGAGAAAAACCTTTGGCACTGATCCCATCCTGCTGTTCTGGATAGGCGATATCCGGTAAATAGGAATTGTTGATGGCAAAACTGACCCAAAACCCTACAAGGCCAAAGAAATAACAGGCGAGGCCAAGATAAATGTACTCCAAAGAGAACCAATATAATCCAATGCACGAGCCCGCTCCCAAATAGCAGAAGAACTTGAGGAATACTTTTTTGTTCCCCAAATAGTCCGCCACGCCCGAGACGAGAGGGGTTACAATGGCTATAAAAACAAAGGCCAGAGAGGTTACATAGCTGATCAATGGCGCCCTAGCGATTTCACCACCAAAAATAGTGACCTGCTCTATGCCTGCGGTCCTGAACAATAACCCATAAAAAAGCGGGAAAATGGCCGAGGATATGACCAAGCTGTACACCGAATTGGCCCAATCGTAAAACGCCCAAGCATTCAATAGTTTTTTGCTTCCTTTGAGTGCCAGTGTCTGTGCCATAATTTTTATTTACAAAAAAATGTCACTTCGAATCTGCTTTAAAAACCCTTTTGGTAACTGTGGGGTTTTCATTTGGCTCGAAGTGACATTCACTAATTATTCTTTACATCTATTTGAACGATGTTACCCCAAATTTACGTGCTTCTTGTTTTGCAGCAGGGGCCCATTGGGTCAAATTGTTGATTCTGGTATCGTTGGACGGGTGCGTACTCAAAAACTCCGGAGGAGCCTGTCCACCCGATTCCGCTTTCATGCGCTGCCAGAGTTTGGCGGCCTCATCTGGATTGTATCCGGCAATTGCCATAATCTGCAATCCTATTTTATCGGCCTCGGTTTCGTGGTTTCTGCTAAAGGGAAGCATTACCCCGATCTGGGAGCCCACACCATAGGCTTGGTTGAACAGCCCTCTGGTCTCATCGTCCTTAATCGCCACATTACCCGCTACAGCACCAATTTGCTGGAGTGTACCTGCACTCATGCGCTGGGCACCATGATCGGCCAAAGCATGTGCCACTTCGTGTCCCATTACAACCGCAATACCAGTCTCGTTTTGGGCTATCGGCAAAATACCGGTGTAAAACACAATCTTACCCCCTGGCATACACCAGGCATTTACCGTTTCGTCCTCCACCAAATTATATTCCCATTGATAGTCCTTTAAATACCCTGGATATCCGTTGGCGTCCAACCAACGTTCAGCAGCTGAAGCAATCCGCTGCCCTACCCTTGTGATCATTTGGGCTTCGGATGTTCCTTTGACCACTTTGTTTTCTTCCAAAAACTGATCATATTGGGAGAAAGCCATGGGAAACATTTGGCTATTGTCATAAAAATTAAGTGTGCTCTTTCCAGTAAATGGATTGGTCTTGCAAGCCATCACCGCCAAAAACACCAAAAAGGTAAGACTAAGCTTTTTCATAGGTAAAATTGTTTTGTATTATGAAAATTACAAAATTTTATTTTCCGAAGATGTGAAGCTCCGTGAAATCCTTACCAACTTCTATCGAGTTATTGCCGTTCAACTTAATATCGTTCAAATCGACTTCTTCATTGTCAAGCTCCACGGTTTCAATGGTAAACGGGAGTCCGTGGAAGGTCATTTTAAATGTGTTGTAAGGTGTAATGAAATTGCCATCCTTAAACTGCTGAATGATCAATTCGTTTTCCTTGCCCGTCAATTTAAACCGTCTTAGGCTATACCTTCCTTTTTTGTAATCGTAACCCTCTTGTTGGTCCTCGTATACTTTGGAATTTTCGGTACCTTCTTTATAATACACATCAATGCCCAACTTCTCGATCTCCTTTTCCCCAACATATTGCTGTACCGGGTATTTAGGAATCATGGCGCCTTCTTTAACGAACAATGGAATGCGGTGGATTTCAGCAGACACCCAACGCTCAACTCCTCCCGCTATCAACTCATCCGTCCAGTAATTGTACCAATTCCCTTTTGGAAAATACATTCTCCTACCTTGTGCATTGGGCTCTTGCACCGGACATACCAACATTTGTTTTCCAAATATGAACTCATCGGTTCGGAAATGGGTCTGGTGGTCTTCCTGATCGTAAAAAACCAAGGATTGAAGCATCGGAAAACCTTCTTTGATGTAAGTATAGAACATGGTGTAGAGGTAAGGCATTAGTTGGTACCTCAGCTCGATAAACGCTCTTACTATGTTCGTGATTTCATCACCGAAGGACCAAGGTTCTTGGTCTCCGTGGTCACCACTTGAGTGTACCCTGCAAAATGGGTGGAAAACGGCCAATTGCATCCAACGGGCAAACAATTCGCCATTGGGCTGTTCGGCAAATCCACCAATATCGGAACCTGCAAAGGAATATCCGCTCATGCACAAACGTTGCATCTGTACGTTGGCAATCCATAGGTGTTCCCATGTGGCCACATTATCGCCTGTCCAAGTGGCACAATAGCGCTGTGTACCGGCATATGCCGCCCTGGTAAGTACAAAGGGCCTACGGGGGAACATATATTTTTTGACACCTTCGTAGGTTGCGCGCACCATCTGCATTCCATATACATTATGCGCCTTTCTATGGCTACAGGGATGCCCGTCATAATCGTGCCTCACATCCAAATTGGCGGTTTTTGTGGGCACTTCCATTACAGCGGGCTCGTTCATGTCGTTCCAAACCCCGCTAACGCCCAGGCCTGCGATCATTTCTTTATACAGGTCCGCCCACCATTCTCGAACTTTGGGATTGGTAAAGTCTGGGAACTTACATTCGCCCGGCCATACTTTGCCTTTAAAATGGGGGCCATCCGCCCTTCTACAAAAGAATCCGTTGTCCATGGCCTGCTGATATACCCAATACTCGCGATCTATTTTGATTCCCGGGTCTATCATGGTGATGACCTTAAAGCCATCATCCTCCATTTCCTCGA
The DNA here is from genome assembly GCF_056857735.1 of Flagellimonas sp. L-11. Taxonomy (NCBI): domain Bacteria; kingdom Pseudomonadati; phylum Bacteroidota; class Flavobacteriia; order Flavobacteriales; family Flavobacteriaceae; genus Flagellimonas; species Flagellimonas sp. L-11. Next base: position 8,885 of record NZ_JBSXNR010000028.1, on the reverse strand, counting down.
TCATTTTTTTGGGATTGGGGAAATATTGGTTGTTCCAGGTGAAACACCTGAACCCTTCCATATAATCAATATCCAGATAGATGGCATCGCAGGGTATGTTCAACTTCCTAAACTTCGAGGCTATATCCTTTACCTTTTGCTCCGGGTAATAACTCCATTTGGATTGGTGGAAACCCAAGGCCCAAAGTGGCGGAAGTTCCGGGACGCCGGTTAGATCGGTATAAGATTCCACGACCTCCTGCATTTTGGGACCATAGAAAAAGTAATAGTTCATTTCGCCCCCATCGGCCCAAAAACTGGTGACATTTCGTTTTTCGGCAGCAAAATCAAAATACGTACTGAACGAATTGTCGAAAAATATACCGTAAGCTATGTTTTCCTTTAGCCCAATATAGAAAGGGATGGATTTGTACAGTGGTTCCTGGTCTTTTCCATAGGCGTAGGAATCCGTCACCCAGTTGTTCACCCTTTTTCCTTTTAGGTTGGTGTGCGATGCCTTGTCCCCCATTCCATAATAGCTTTCGCCGGAATGGCATACTTTGCTCATTTTTACCACGTTCCCGCCAAAGTCAAAGTTTTCCTCCCAATGGAAACCGAGTTCGTCCTCGGTCAGGATCACATCGTCCATATCGACAATCTGAACCTTGAGATTGGCCTTGTTGATATATATTTTGATTTTGGAGGTAATTATCACATACTCCGGTATTTCCTCCTCTACGGTAAGTTCGTTGTACCCTAGGTTGACATCTTCGTTTATGGCATAGGAGAAGTCGGGTTCAAAAACATATTCCGTACCATACCTAAAGCGGACCACACTGTCCCTTAGAATGGTAACTTGTAGAATGACACCGTTTTGGGTGGTGAAATATATTTTGTCGTTTTCTTGTTTAAAATCGACTATGTGATTGGGGATTTGATTCCCTCTTTTTTCAATTTCCGTATTGGTTATCATCTGTAATCAGTTGAGGCTAGCAAAAGAACTACAAAAGCCTGAATAATTAAACATATGTTTTGAAAAGCAATTAACTACAACGTTTTAGTCGCCCGTTTATTTATAAACGACCACACCCAAGGGTGGCAGGTTCATCAAAACGGATTGCCCGTACCCATTCCATGCGGTTTTGGAAGGTTTTATTGTTTTCTTTCCAACTCCGCTGCCCGAGTATTTATTATCATCGCTATTAAAGAGCAATTTTAAGGTCGAAGTCTTTGGAATGCCCAACCTATAGTTTTCACGAGGTACAGGGGTAAAGTTGCAAACAACGATCAAATCATCTTTAGGGTCCGCTCCCTTTCTAATGTACGATATGACCGTGTTTTCCCGGTCGTTGTACTCGATCCACCGAAATCCCTCTGGCTTAAACTGCTTTTCGTAAAGCGCCGGTTGGGCCTTGTACATTTTGTTTAGGTCCTTGATGGTTTCTTGTATACCAGAATGGAAATCATATTGTGTCAAGTCCCATTCCAGACCCTCTTGGAAATTCCATTCGGAAGATTGTCCAAACTCGCCCCCCATAAACAAGAGATTGCCTCCTGGATGGGTGAACATATATCCAAAGAGCAATCTCAGATTGGCAAAACGTTGCCATTCGTCCCCGGGCATTCGGTTCAATAAGGATTGTTTCCCATACACCACCTCGTCGTGCGAAAAGGGCAACATAAAATTCTCGGTAAAGGCATAGGTAAGGCTAAAACTGATGGCATTTAAATCATACGATCGGTGAATGGGGTCTTTTTTAAAGAACTCCAAGGTATCGTGCATCCAGCCCATCATCCATTTCATACCAAAGCCCAGCCCGCCGTAATGAACAGGTTTGGTTACACCCGTAAAGGCCGTGGATTCCTCGGCAATGGTCTGCACTCCTTTAAAGCTGGCATATACTTCTTGGTTCATCTCCCGCAAAAAGGACATAGCTTCCAAATTCTCGTTATTGCCATACATATTGGGCTCCCATTCACCATCTTCGCGAGAATAGTCCAAATAAAGCATGGATGCCACGGCATCGACCCGCAATCCATCCACATGGTATTGATCGAGCCAAAAAATGGCATTGCTTATCAAAAAGGCGCGTACTTCGTTTCTTCCGTAGTTAAAAATAAGGCTTTTCCAGTCGGGATGATACCCCCTTCGCCTATCCGGATGTTCATATAGGTGCGATCCATCAAAAAAACCGAGTCCATGGGCATCTTCTGGAAAATGGGAAGGTACCCAATCCAAAATAACACCAATACCGCGTTGGTGCAAGGCATCTACCAGAACCTTAAAATCCTCTGGTTTGCCAAAACGCGAAGTAGGCGCAAAATACCCTGTTATTTGATACCCCCACGAAGGATCATAGGGATATTCCATCACGGGCATCAACTCCACATGGGTAAAGCCCATTTCCTCTACATAATCGGCCAATTGCTCCGCCATCTCCAGATAGCTGAGCGATTCCCAGCCGTTCTTTTTCTTCCAGGAACCCAAATGTACTTCGTAGACGGAATAGGGCCTGTCCAAGCCATTCCTTTTCTCGCGGGTTTCCATCCAGTCCCCATCCTTCCATTGGTAGGCGTCGTCCCAAACCAGCGAAGCTGTTTGTGGTGATTGTTCACAAAAGCGCGCAAAGGGGTCGGCTTTCTCTGTCCAAATGTCGTTGTTGTTGGAGTGTATTTTGTATTTGTACTTGGTGCCCTTGTCCACTCCGGGGATAAATCCCTCCCATATACCACTACTGTCCCAACGCACATTCAATTGGTGTTCGCTAGCGTTCCAGTAATTAAAATCGCCAACCACACTGACGGATTTAGCGGAAGGTGCCCAAACAGCAAAATACGTACCTTTAACACCGTCCACCTCCGTAAGGTGCGACCCCAATTTTTTGTAGAGCCGAAAGTGTTTGCCTCCTTTAAAAAGATTGATATCAAATTCTGTAAAAAAACTATGAGGAACTACCTTGGACATATATCTGGGTTTAGTACTATACAATAATAAGCATCTTTAAGCAAGAATACGATTATAACAAGAGGTTTGGCATTGGAAACAACATTTTTTTTTAAAATGGAACGCTTTTTGATTTTAATGTAGCAACAGATAAAATGAACACAAACTAAAAATCCAAAATCATGAATAAATTTAGTACAATTTTAGGTGTCGTAATCGTTTTTATCCTCGCTGCATGCGAAGGTCCTCAAGGCCCACCCGGTTTTGATGGGCTTGATGGGTTAGATGGACAAGACGGTCTTGACGGTATCCAAGGGCAGGTTGTTGAAGTGGAGGGTGTAAACTTTGGCTACGATGGTGACGCCAACCTTTTTAGCACCTTAATCACTTTTTCAGATGTAACCGATTTCGAAGTATTTGAATCTGATGCCGTTTTGGTATACAGACACGATGGTGTTATCGAACTTAGCGATGGTTCCACTGCCGATGCCTGGACACAACTGCCCCAAAATTATTTCTTGCCGGGAGGCACCATGCAATACGTTTTCGCCCACACTTTTGTGGACTTGGAAATCTTTATTGATGGAAATTTTGACCTATCAGGTATAAGCACCGATTTTACGGATGACCAAATCTTCAGGATCGTATTTGTGCCCAGCGAGTTTGCAGAGGCTTCAAAATTGGACACCTCAAATATTGAAAACGTAATGTCCGCCTTAAATATTGGCGAAGAAGAGGTGACAAAGTTGGACATCAACTAAGTCACAAAAAAGCAGTATCTTAAGTCTCATTGTAAATCAATGGGACTTTTTTTTGGCTTTTTTTGAAAGGATTTCAAACCAATTCCGTCGAATCACATAAAAAACGAATCATGGGAAAAAAATTGCTATTACTTCTTTTAGTCGTATTTGCCGGATGTAAAGGCACATCACAAGAAGAGAAAAAAGAAACTACCAAGGAAACAGCCTTCAAAGTAAACAAAACCGATGCGGAGTGGCGGGCGGAACTGACCGATATGGAGTATTACGTACTTCGAAAAGCTGCGACGGAAAACGCTTTTTCCAGTGAGCTTTTGGATAACAAGCAAAAAGGCACCTATGTTTGTGCAGGTTGCGGCACGCCCCTATTCAAAAGTGAGCATAAGTTTGAATCCGGAACAGGATGGCCTAGTTTCGACCGAGAGATCAAGGGCAATGTAGCATACGATACCGACTATAAAATAGGGGTGCCGCGCACCGAGGAGCATTGCGCGGTCTGTGGCGGCCACTTGGGACATGTTTTTAACGACGGGCCCAGCAACACCACCGGAAAAAGACATTGCATAAACGGGGCCGCTCTTGATTTTATCCCGGACAACAATTAAACGTTTTAAAAACTATATGGACAAAAAATACGGTATAAACAAAACCGAAGAGGAGTGGAAACAACAACTATCCCCTGAAGAATATTATGTTTTACGACAAAAGGGAACCGAACGCCCCTACACGGGCAAGTTCGACCTGCATTTTGAAAATGGCGACTACCACTGCAAAGCATGCAATGCCAAACTATTTGAAAGTGAACACAAGTTTGAAAGTGGTTGCGGATGGCCCTCTTTTGACCAAGCCGTAGCCGGTGCCATTGAATACATTCGTGATACCAGTCATGGCATGGTTCGTACAGAGACTGTCTGCGCCAATTGTGGCAGCCATTTGGGACATGTTTTTAATGATGGGCCCAAAGAAACTACAGGACAACGCTACTGCATCAACTCGGTGAGCATTGATTTTGATCCTGAGGAATAAATTGGGTTCCCAACATAACTTTCGCTCTAAGTGCAAGTTTTTGGCCGTTTCACAAACTAATCCATATTTGCTTTTTTTCAACTTGGGAAATGGGTATGGTTTTCCGTACTTTTGCACCTGCCGAGACGGCATATTTCTAATCTAACAACTAAAATCAAAATCTAATGAGCAAGTTCGATATAATTGTTTTGGGAAGTGGTCCAGGTGGATATGTTACTGCCATCAGGGCGTCACAATTAGGTTTCAAAACAGCCATTATAGAAAAAGAAAGTTTGGGAGGCGTATGCCTTAATTGGGGGTGTATCCCTACCAAGGCCCTTCTAAAATCCGCTCAGGTTTTTGAATATCTAAAACATGCCGAAGACTACGGTTTGAACGCCAAGGATGTTGCACATGATTTTGATGCCGTTGTAAAAAGAAGCCGTGGGGTTGCCGATGGAATGAGCAAGGGAGTTCAATTCTTGATGAAGAAGAACAAGATTGAGGTCATTAATGGGTTTGGAAAGGTAAAACCTGGCAAAAAAGTTGAAGTAAAGGCCGAAAACGGTGACACCACCGAGTATTCAGCCGACAATATTATAATTGCCACCGGAGCGCGCAGTCGTGAATTACCAAGTCTTCCGCAAGATGGTGAAAAGGTAATCGGTTACCGCGAGGCCATGTCCTTGAAAAAGCAACCCAAGAAAATGATCGTGGTGGGCAGTGGTGCCATTGGTATGGAGTTCGCCTATTTCTATCACTCCATGGGTACCGAAGTTACTGTAGTGGAATATATGCCGAACATTGTTCCTGTTGAGGACGAAGATATTTCCAAGCAATTGGAACGTAGCTTCAAAAAATCGGGCGTCAAGATCAAAACCTCTGCCGAGGTCACTAAAGTTGACACCTCTGGCGATGGCGTAAAAGCCACCGTAAAAACCAAAAAAGGGGAAGAGGTTCTTGAGGCTGACATTGTACTATCTGCCGTCGGAATCAAAACCAACATTGAAAACATCGGTTTGGAAGATGTTGGAATTGCCACGGACAGAGATAAAATATTGGTGAACGATTACTACCAGACCAACATTCCCGGTTACTATGCCATTGGTGATGTTACTCCAGGCCAAGCCTTGGCTCACGTTGCCTCCGCAGAGGGAATCCTTTGTGTGGAAAAATTGGCGGGCATGCACGTTGAAGCCTTGGATTACGGAAATATTCCAGGTTGTACGTATTGCATTCCCGAAATAGCCTCTGTTGGAATGACGGAAAAACAGGCCAAAGAAAAAGGATACGACCTTAAAATTGGCAAGTTTCCTTTCTCCGCCAGTGGTAAGGCAAAAGCCGCAGGGACCCCGGATGGTTTTGTAAAGGTTATTTTCGATGCCAAATACGGTGAGTGGCTAGGTTGCCACATGATTGGGGTTGGTGTAACCGATATGATCGCCGAGGCCGTAGTTGCCCGAAAATTGGAGACCACAGGTCATGAAGTATTGAAAGCGGTACACCCGCACCCGACGATGAGCGAAGCGGTAATGGAAGCCGTTGCCGATGCTTATGATGAAGTAATCCACCTATAAACTATGCTGAAAATTTTTAGGGCCACTGCTATTTTAGAAGGTATTTCCTATCTACTCCTTTTCGGAATGACCATGCCGCTGAAGCATTGGGCAGATATTCCTGAACCGAACCAAGTTGTTGGTATGGCACATGGAATATTGTTTATTCTATATGTAGTGGTGGCCATCGTTTTTTGTTGGGAAAGAAAATGGAAACTAAAAAGGTTCATCGTACTCTTTGTTGCATCCTTGCTCCCATTCGGCACGTTCTACGCCGATAAAAAATACCTGAAGAATCTAGCTTAAAAAGCTTTGGATGGCCAAATCGTAGCTTTGGAGCCCAAAACCAAGGATAACACCTTTGGCCCCAGATGATATGTACGAAACGTGACGGAATTCCTCACGCTGGTGCGTATTGGAAATGTGCACCTCGATTACCGGGGTTTCCACCGCCTTAACTGCATCGCCAATGCCTACAGAAGTATGCGTATAGGCAGCGGCATTTAGAACAATACCGTCATAATCAAAACCCACTTCCTGTATTTTACCGATCAGCTCCCCCTCTATATTGGATTGATAGTATTCCAATGCTACATCAGGAAACTTTTCTTGCAATTGTTTAAAGTAATCTTCAAAAGTGGTGTTTCCGTACACTTCGGGTTCTCGTTTTCCCAATAAATTTAGGTTGGGCCCGTTGATGATCATTAGTTTCATAACTGTAAAAATATGGTATTTTTTCAAGCACAAAAAAAGCGAAAGGGAAACCCTCTCGCTTTTTTATATTTTCTAGGTAACAGATGATGATTAGTTGAACCTGTATCCAGCACCAACTGTAAGGGTATTGATATCTACAGCATCACCAAAATCACCTCCCCTGCTTATTTGAAGGCCATATCTGGCTTCAACAAACCAATTATCATCGATTTGATAACCACCTCCAAAAGCTAGATCAATTCCAAGTTCACCGTCTGGCACGTCTTCCAACAAATAATTGATTTGTGGACCTGCTTGGATGTTAAACTTGTCGGCAACTTTATATTTGAACATTACGGGAACATATAAAGATGTCAAGTCATTTACAAAACTCAAAAGCAAAGAAGGTTCAATGTCGAATTCTTCAGAGAGGTAGAAGTTATAACCGCCTCCGAGATAAAAGCCCAATTCACTGTCACTTACATCCCCGAAAAACTCATCGCCCGAGTCAAAACTCATGGATACATTGTTGAATCCTGCTTTGGCTGCAAAACCTTCCTGTCCAAAGGTGTTTACCATAGCAAATCCAACAAAAAGAACTGTCAATACAAATACTTTTTTCATAATTAAAGGTTTGTCCCGTCCTGAAATAAGTTGACACAAAATCAACTTATTTATGAAGTATTCAGAAAACCTGAGGAATAAGCGCACCCAGCGTGATTACAATTTAGGCTTTAAATTAGCAGTAATATCTCAAGTAGAAAAAGGCGATATGACCTATAAGCAAGCTCAAAAAGCTTATGGTATACAAGGAAGGAGTACTGTTTTGGTTTGGTTGCGAAAACATGGTACTTTAGACTGGAGCAAACCAAGACCAAGGGTTCTTAACATTAAAATGAAAGAAACTCCAGCCCAAAAAATTAAAAGATTAGAGAGAGAGTTGTCCGATGAGAAGCTTAAAAACAAAGTACTCAACACGATGATTGATATCTCAGATCAGCAACATGGTACTTCCATCAGAAAAAAGTATTTGCCCAAGCAATCCAACGAATCCGACAACAACAAAGGCTGAGCCTGTCCCGTTGCTGTAGGTTGTTTGGGATAAGTAGACAGGCTATTTATCAAGCTGAAAAGCGTGCGCATAAAAGAGCTGACGAATTAGCGCTGGTTAAACCACTAGTTTTAAAAATACGTCAAGAAATGCCAAGACTTGGCACACGTAAATTATATTATCTCCTTAAAATTGAATTTGACAAATTGGGAATCAAAATTGGTAGAGATGCACTTTTTGAATACCTAAAATCTGAATCAATGCTAATAAAACCAAAGAAGAATTATACTAAGACCACCAATTCTAAACATTGGTTGAGGAAACACCCCAACCTGATGAAGGATGTAACACCAGTAAGACCAGAGGAATACTTTGTAAGCGATATTACTTATATTAAAAGCAGAGAAAGAACCCATTACCTCTCATTGGTGACAGACGCTTTTAGCAGAAAAACAATGGGTTATCACCTAAGTGATGACATGAGTGCTGAAAATGTAGTGATGGCAATGAGGATGGCTGCTAAGAACAGAATAACCTCTAAAGAACTAATACATCATTCTGATAGAGGCTTACAATATTGTTCTACAATATATCAACTTGAATTAGAAAAATCGAATACAATACCATCAATGACCGATGGGTACGATTGTTATCAGAATGCGTTGGCAGAGCGAATAAATGGCATTTTAAAAGGAGAGTTCTTTATCAATAAATGTAATACAGGCAAAGAATTGAAACGACTAATCGTAGAGTCAATAAAAACCTATAATAACAAAAGACCACATTTGAGTCTTAAATACAAAACACCTAATTTTATACATAACAAAAAATCCAGCGAAGCTAGCTTCGCTGGATTGATTTAATTATTAAAAACTGTCAACCTATTTTAGGACGACTCA